>JBDTCM010000026.1:0-3990 GCA_039923575.1 Chthoniobacterales bacterium | reverse complement strand
CTCGATGGTCGCGTCCGACCCGCGCTTGCCGTTCGGCGGAGTGAAGCGTTCCGGCTACGGCCGCGAGCTGGCGTCGTTAGGCATGCGTGAGTTCATGAACGCCAAGACCATCTTCATCGGAAGTTAGGCGTCTCGCCTGACTCGGCCGACAGCCTTCCAGGCTGTCGATTCTTGGGCGCACGATCGCTCTCCGCAGACACGGTCCGACAGGCAAGATGCCTGTCGGCCGAGTTAGGCGAGACGCCTAACTTCCAAACTGATCTTCCTTCGCCTTGAAGAGGACGTTGAAGGTCGTGAGCGAGCCGTAGCTGCGTGTGACGTACTGCTGGAGCTCGACTTTCTCGGCGTCGCTTAGCTTTTCGTTCGCGTTCACCTTCTGTTCGAGGACGCGCAGGTTGTTGCGGATCATCACGATCTTGTGAAAGAAAGTTTCCAGCGGCACCTCTTTCGGTTGCAACGACTCGTCGGCCGGTTTGAGCACGAGCGTGCCGCGTTGCCAGCGCGTCGCCAGTCCTTCCACGAGCTGATCCGTTTTCTCCAGCCCGAGCGCTTCCATCATTGCCTGTGCGGTCTCGCGAATGAGGGCGGAGAGCGGCAGTTCCATTTCCGTTAGGCGTGCCGTCGGTTCGGCCACGGTCAGTTCGCTGGTCGAAGGGTCGACCGTGCGTGGCGCGTCGTCGAAAACGATGTCGGCGGTGTGCTCGGTGAGCGCCTTGATTGTCCCGAGGCCGTAACGCGGATGGCGCACTTGCAACCCGATGTGCAGATTTTGAATTGGAATACCCATGGTAATTCCCAAGCTCCCGCGCGCCGCCGCACGCGCAACCGCAAAACGCTGGCGTGCCTTTTGCTGGCGTAACGTGCCACGCGGGTTACGCCGATGACGGCGCGGCGGACGGAATCAGACCCGAGCGTTTCCCCGACCTGCCTCGAATCAGAGAAGATGAAGCAGGTTCGCGAGAAAAATGTGCCGGGTTGGTTGGGCAGCCTCATGATTCTTGGCACTTTCGGCGTGCTGCTTTGGCTGGAGCAGCGCCGACCGCTGCGCCGGACGGTTGAGTCGAAACTGCGGCGCAACGCGCGCAACCTTGCCCTGGCGGTGATGGGCGCGGTCAGCGTGCAGCTGGCCGAGCAACCAATCGTCCGGCCATTGGCCCGTCTGGTTGAGAGGCGCCGGCTCGGGTTGCTCAAGCAATTCGCGCTCCCGGTCTGGCTTGAGGTCGCGCTGGCCGCTGCGCTGCTCGATTACACGCTTTATCTCTGGCACGTGCTCACGCACCGCGTCCCGTTCCTCTGGCGGTTTCACCAGGTGCATCACGTCGACCTCGACATGGACGCTTCGACCGCCCTGCGTTTTCATTTCGGCGAATTAATGATCTCGGTGCCGTGGCGCGCGCTGCAGATTCTTACGATCGGCGTTTGCCCGCTGGCGCTCTCCGCCTGGCAGACCGCGCTGCTGGTGGAAATCATGTTTCACCATTCCAATGTCGAACTTTCTCCCGAGTTGGAACGGCGACTGGCCAGGTTCATCGTCACTCCGCGCCTGCATGGGATTCACCACTCGGTCGTGGAGGACGAAGTGAATTCGAACTGGTCGAGCGGCCTGACGATCTGGGATTGGCTGCACCGGACGTTGCGAATCGATGTCCCGCAAAGCGCGATCACGATCGGAGTGCCCGCCTTTCTCGATCCGAAGGACGTGGAACTAAAAGAGGTGATCGAGATGCCGTTCGGGGACCAGCGTGATCCGAAGTTCCTTCCGCCGCGTGCCTAACGAAGATCAGGCCCGCACCTGGCCGGCACCGCGGATGGCGTATTTGTAGGTCGTCAGTTCTTCCAAGCCCATCGGGCCGCGGACATGGAGTTTGTCGGTGCTGATGCCGATCTCCGCCCCGAAGCCGAATTCGCCGCCATCGGTGAAACGGGTGGAGGCGTTCCAGTAAACGGTCGCGGAATCCACTTCACGGAGGAATCGTTCCGCCGTTGCTTCGTCGCGCGTGACGATACAATCGCTGTGGTGCGAGCCGAACTGGCCGACGTGGGCGATCGCTTCCTCGGGCGAATCGACCGCGCGAATGGCGAGGATGAGATCGAGAAATTCGGTTCGCCAATCTTCCTCCATCGCGTGCCGGAGCGGCTGGTAATCGAGGTCGGCAAGTTTTCCGAAAGTGAGTTCGTCGGCACGCAGTTCCACCTTTTTCTCGGAAAAGCGCGGCGCCAGCTTGCGCAAAAAATCCGGCGCGACCTCGCGATGGACGAGGACGGTTTCGATCGCGTTGCAGACGCCGGGACGCTGCGTCTTGGCGTTGACCGCGATCTCGACCGCCATGTCGAGATCGGCCGCTTTGTCGACGTAGACGATGCAGATGCCGTCGGAGTGCTTGATCACCGGCATGCGCGCGGCGCTGACGACGGCCTCGATCAACGCCTTTCCGCCGCGCGGGATGATGAGGTCGATGTAGCGGTCCATTTCCGCCATCAGCCGGACCGCTTCGCGATCGGTGCTGGGAATGAGCAGAACGCTATCGTTAGGCAAACCGGCCCGGGCGCCGCCTTCCTGGAGGGCGGCGGCGATGGCAAGGTTGGAGTGGATCGACTCCGAGCCGCCGCGCAGGATGGTGGCGTTGCCGGTCTTGGTGCAGAGGACGGCGGCGTCGCTGGTGACGTTAGGGCGCGATTCGTAGATGATCCCGACGACGCCAATCGGGACGCGGACTTTGGAGATCCGGAGATCGTTAGGCGAAGTCCATTCACGAATGATTTCACCGACGGGATCGGGGAGCGCGGCGACATCCCGAATCCCACTGGCCATGGCCTCGACGCGTTGCTTGTCCAACGTCAGGCGCTCGATCATCGCGCCGGAGAGCCCGTGCGCGCGCGCCTGGGTGAGATCCTGTTCGTTCGCGGCCAGGATGGTAGCGGTGCGGGCCACGATTTCGTCGGCCATGGCGAGGAGCGCGGCGTTTTTCCGGGCGGCGGGAAGCTGGGCGAGGAGACGCGACGCGGCGCGTGCACGCCTTCCGAAATCCAGGATCTGTGTTTTGAGTTCCACCGCGGTAATCTCGCCTTTACCGCAGCGGGCTGCCAGCGTGAATCTGCGGAGCACAGGCCGCTGGCCTGTCGCATTCGGTGGCTCGCCGAATGCATTTTGCGCGCAGCGCAACTCGCGGCGCGCAGTGGTCGTACCGCCTCATGCCCTCGACTGTTCGGCGCGAGCGGCACCGAACGACAGGCCAGCGGCCTGTGTTCCCCGGAGAAGAAGAGCGCAAAATCGGTTAGCGAATGTTCGTCAGGTTGGACGCGCGACGTTTGGGCAGAAAGCGTGTGCCAACCTTTTCGCCCGCAATGACGGCTGCGATCCGGTCGGGATGCCAGCCGTTCATGATCACGGTCGTAATGCCGGCGTCGACCGCCATCTTGACTGCTTCCAATTTGGAAATCATTCCGCCGCGCGAGAAACGGCCTTTGTTGCCGTTGGCGAATCCTTTGACCTTATCGACATCGCGCACCATCGGAATGACCTGGCCATTTTCATCGAGCAATCCGTCGACTTGAGTGAGGATGATGAGCAAGTCCGCGCCCGCCAAAGTCGCGACCTCGGCCGAGAGGCGATCGTTATCCCCGAAGCTCAATTCTTCCGTCGCGACGGAATCGTTTTCGTTGATGATCGGCACGACATCTTGCGCGATGAGGAGCCGCTCGAGCGTGTTGCCGGCGTTGGCGCGGCGCACGTAGCTGTCGAGATCGCTGTAGGTGAGGAGGAGCTGGGCAACGTTGAGTTTGTAGCGCGCGAAAGCGCTTTCCCACGCGCGCATCAATTTGGACTGACCGACCGCGGCGCTCGCCTGCGCGGTGGCCAGATCGGTCGGGCGTTCGGTCAGGGAAAGGACGCTCGTTCCCGCGGCGACGGCGCCACTCGTGACGATGACGCATTGGTGCCGATCGTGAATCAGAGCGGCCACCTGCGCGCTGATGCGCGCGAATTGCTTC
>JBDTCM010000025.1:0-6902 GCA_039923575.1 Chthoniobacterales bacterium | reverse complement strand
TTTATTTGCTTGACGAAAAGGCTCAAAATTGATTGAACGGAGTTCTCGCAAGCAAACAAGCTATGAAAACCAACAGTAAAGTTCTACTCATTGCAGCAATCGCCGCATTGGCCCTGCCAGTGCGAGCGGATCGACAGGATGGTGTCCCTAGTCAGTATAACGAAGCGACTATCGCCGAACTTCAGGCACAGATGGCTAGCGGTAAGCTCACCTCAGTAATGCTTACCAACTTCTATCTCGCCCGGATCAAGGCCCTGGATCAGGGTCACGAAGGAGTTAATTCGATCATCGAGCTGAACCCCGATGCTTTGACGATGGCGGCACACGCCGACCAACTGCGGCGCCAGGGGCACGTGCTGGGGCCACTGCACGGCATCCCGATCTTACTCAAGGATAACATCGGTACCGCCGACAAGATGCAGACCAGCGCCGGATCGTTTGCCCTGGTCGGCCAACCTGCGACAGACGACTCAACCGTCGCCGCCAACTTACGCGCGGGAGGAGCAGTCATTCTCGGTAAGACCAACCTTTCCGAGTGGGCTAACTTCCGCTCTTTTGAGGCGACCAGTGGTTGGTCGGGTCGCGGCGGGCAAACCAATAATCCTTATGGCCTCGATCGGAACCCATGTGGTTCTAGCGCCGGCTCGGGAGCAGCTACCTCTGCGAACTTCGCCGCCGTTTCACTCGGCACTGAGACCGACGGCAGCATCGTCTGCCCAGGTAACGCCAACGGCGTGGCCGCCATCAAACCGACAGTGGGTCTAACCAGCCGCTTCGGGGTAGTTCCCATATCGCATACTCAGGATACCGTCGGCCCCCACGGGCGCACCGTGGCTGATGCCGCAGCGGCGCTCGGCGTCATCCAAAGCCGCACCTTCGATGGACACGATCCCGCCACGGGGGGCGTTCCCCTGGGCTGGCAGCACACAGGCAAGAGGCGTCCCAAGGACATTCCCACGGACTACACCCAGTTCGTAGATCCGAACGGTCTTAAGGGCGCGAGACTTGGTATCACTCGTGCAGGCCTGAGCGGATTCGACCCGAACGTAGTGACACCACAACCGGTCCTCGACGCCTTCGAGGCGGCAGTGACTGCACTCACGGACGCCGGCGCGACCGTGATTGACCTTGACGCGGCCGGCTTTGTTTTCCCGCCCGCTGACGGCGAGTTTTTTGTCCTGCTGTATGACTTCAAGGGAGACATCGCGGACTACTTCGCTACCCGCGTTGGTGTGCCAGTGGCGGGAGGAACGCTGCAGACCGCGATCGACTTCAACAATGCCCATGCCAATGTGGAGATGCCTTTCTTTAACCAGGACATCTTCGATCTGGCCGAGACCATCAAGCTCGACCCCAACTTTCGCGACCCTAACTTCGGTTTGTCTTACAACCAAGCCCTCAAGATCGATCATGACGCTGGAGTCAATGGGATCGACGCGGCCTTGAGTGAGTTCCAACTTGATGCGGTCGTCTCGGCGACTGATAACCCTGCGTGGTCCACCGACCTGCTCTACGGCGACCATTTCATCTTTGGAACTTCGGGTCTCGCCGCCGCACCGGGCTATCCCATTGTGCAGGTGCCAGCTGGCATTGTCTTCGGCGCGCCACTTGGCATGAGTTTCTTTGGCACGGGCTTTAGCGAGCCAACGTTGATCAAGCTCGCTTCCGGCTTCGAAGCGGCCACGCAAGTGCGGGCGCATAACTTGCCGACGTTTGCCGACACCGTTCCCGACCGCCATATCCAAGGCACCACGCCGAACCCGGCGAGGCCTTCGCGCGCTGCCGCAACCGTGAAACCGCAGGACGCCAGGAAAAAAGTGCCGCACCATCTATAAGCGAGGAGTTGTATGAGAGCCCCCGGACCGAGAGCAACAGCCCGGGAGCTCTAACGGCGGCGACGATTTTGGGACATGGCTTCGCGCCCAGCCTTACGAGCGCGTGCGTGCAAAATCCGGCCGGCTTCCCGTGCAACTCGCGGTTCAAGCTGAGAATGCCACCGCCGAGCGACGCTGCGCCCAAACGCACCGCCATTTGTTGATACCCGTTTAGGACAAGACGGATACATAGATGAGCCATCCGCCGCCGAAGGCGAGCCTTTCGAGTGCCTGATCGAAGAAGCGATCAGTCAAGGCCTTTCTCTTTGCCACTTCCAGCGACTATTCTTAGGTCCCAACGTCCCGATTTTGCGGTCGACGATATTTGAAAACGGAATCAGCGAAATTCTAGAACTGACCCGCTTTCTACCACATTTCCGACTCAAGAGAGTTATCGCGGTCCCGCCTACCACCACCCGGTCATGGTCCGCAGGAAAAAGATCAGCGCGATATCCGGCATATCCAGCTACCGCTTCAAGTCAGCGGCGATTTCGGCGAATTGGGCGAGGGCGGCTTGGAGGTCTTCGACGATGTCGGCGGCGATGACTTCGGGGGCGGGAAAGTTGGCGGAGTCTTCGAGGGCGGGAAAGCCCGGCCGCTCCTTCACCCGCGTTACGGCGTCTTTGAGCCCGAGCTGAGCCGCAGGGAAGCGGCGAATCAGACGGGAAGGCGGGGAGGCTGGCTGAGCGAAGGGAAGCGAAGGAATCAAGATGTCGAGGTTGACCTAATCGCGCTTGATTAGCTCCTCGTAAGCGAAGCTCTTGAAACGCTCGCTCTCCTTGCGCTCGCGGCGGTTGGTAGGCCTGGATTGCCGGTCCAATCCAAGTCCAACGCGAAGAGGACTCATCCCGCGGAGCGACCTGCTTGTTTCGCCTAGTCCGTTCAGGCTCAGATAAACGTGGACAATACGGCGATCGTGCCTCAGACTGCCGGCTTCATACGCGTGTCGAAGCGCGCTTGCTTCGATGTCGTTCGTCCTCCCAGGTGGCTGGATGAGCTTCCCTTATTTGGAAACCGAGAAAGAAAACACAATGAAATTAGTTACTGCCACTCTTGTGGCTATCAGCGGGCTCAGCTTTTGCGTTGCGCCTTTGGTCACCGCCCAAGCCGCGGATAACTCCGCCATCGAAACGAAACTTAAGGGAATGGAAGACGCCTGGGCTGCGGCCGAATTGCAGAAAGATCACGGCGCCAGTGCCGTGGAAGCAATGCTGGCCGCCGATTACGCTGGAACCGGCTCCAAGGGCGAGATCCGCACCAAAGCCAGCCAGATCGAGCACATGCGCTCAGAAACCGACACCTATAGTTCCTCGAAGAACGATAAGATGGACGTGCACGTTTACGGCCCGAACATCGCCACCGTCGTCGGCACCTCCACCGAGGCAGGCACCGACAAGGATGGGAAAGCGTTCACCCGTTCCTTTGCCTGGACTGATACCTGGATGGAACGCGACGGCCAATGGCAATGCGTCGCCAGCGCCGGCACGCCTCTTGTAACCAAGTAACGGTTCCGCGCAGCGCGCGGCAACTCGCGCGAAAGTAACAAACACCGTCCGTCATCATCCGATGGCGGGCGGCGTTTTGCTTTCGGCGGCCAGAGCGATCGAGGCTTGGCTGGGTTCCCCGATGTCAGCGTCCGTGTCAGGCGCACTGAGCGGGGCTCGGAGTTCAGATCTGGCCCGGCCTCCCCATCAAACATTTCATGCCCCTTTCAGATCGGCAGCGATTTCGGCGAACTGAGGTTGGCGCTGTCTTCGACGCTTGGAAAACCCGGCCACTCCTTCACCCGCGTTACGGCGTCTTTGAGCCAGACCTGAATCCGCTTGGAAGCGGAGAATGAGACGGGCTGGGCCGAGAGGGCGACTGAGTTGGGAACGAAGGAGTCAAGATGTCGAGGTTGAAGCTGCTATACTGCAGTTCCGTTTACATTTTCACTAATTCGACTCGCCGGTTCTTGGCTCTACCCTCTTCGGTTTCATTCGAGGCGACAGGACTGGCATAGCTCACGCCGAAGGGAAAAAGTCGCTGTGAGGAAACACTGTAGTGTGAGATAAGCTCCTGCACTACAGCCGCGGCCCGGCGCTGCGAAAGATCGCGATTGGCTTCGAATGTGCCCACGTTGTCGGTATGACCACCGACGAGAAGGTTTAATTTTGGATCGGCCAGGAGCAGCTTCGCGATCTCCGCCAGCGTCGGAGCCGATTCGGGTTTCAGCGCGGTTTCGTTCGTATCAAAGTAGATACCATAGAGGGCGATCTTGCCGGAACTCTCGATGCTCCCAGCCATCTTCTCCGCTGAGACTGTCACCATCTTTTCCTCCATCGGCTTACTCTCAACGATGTCCACCTGCACCGCGGTCTGCCCTTTGGCGACGGGATATTTGGTCGCTCCGTCCTCAAACTCCGCGATGTAGATTGCTATGTAGGCGTTTTCCAGCTTGTATGCGCCGTAACGCGCCTTGGTGTGACTGTAACCGAAGAGTTGGCCGTCGAGGTCGTCGTATTGCGGGAGGCCTCCAAAGTCGTACCCCAGCCCTTCGGGATTCGCCCCACTAAAGAGCGTTTCGGCACCTTTAGCTTTTAATTCATTCTCATAATTTTTCGAGACTTCGAGCGCGGACCGTCCCACCGGCGCCAGGTAGGTGATGCGTGTAATTCGTCCTTCGACGGTCTGCTCTTTTTCAATCCGCTTCCCCTGGCTTCCGTCGGCGGCGGGGTTGAGTGCCTTACCTAAAACGAGATTGTAGGAATCGTACGCTTTCGTGGTATACGCGACGATCAAAGAGCCTTCGTAGCGCTTGAGCAGCGGATGATCGTGGCCCTCTACGTCTTTCGTGACCGTATCTCCCGACTGGGCGAAACCAGTTGAAGCGAGGAGCAGGCAGGACAACCAAATAAAGTTTTTCATAATCTGTGTGTCTAGGGAGAACGGCCGAACTGCCAATGTAGAGCTGGCGTGAATTGATCCAGGGAGAGCGCCCCGTCATCTGATTCGTGCCGTGCGTGACTTTTGACCGGGAAAGAGTTTCAGGGCCTCCGGATCGCGCCAAACCTTAGCTCTTCGTAGGTGAAGCTCTCGAATCGCTCGATTTCTTGCGGTCGTGGCGAGATCGGTAGGGAGGGACCGCTGGGCCGTCCGTCTCCTGCGGCGCCCCGGAGGTCGCGCCCTACCGAATTCACGACAACGCGGCGTCGGCAAGCGGCCGACAAGATATGGTGCGGTCCTGCTCCGCGCTGCGAAAGCTGGTTGTTTCAGCGGGGACCAACATACTGGGCCTCTTCCGAACGAACCGTCGGAACAACAAAACTATGTTTCACTTCATCTGGTACATTCTCGTCGGACTCATTGCCGGCGTCCTCGCCAAATCGGTCATGCACACCCACATAACGATCTTCTGGACGATCGTCCTGGGAATCATTGGCTCCATCATTGGCGGAGCGGTCACGCACATGTTCGCCCCCCCACGAACCCGCGCTTTCACCCGGCCGGGATCATCTTCTCAACCTTGGGAGCGATCCTGGTTCTCTTCATTTGTTATAAACTGAAGATCCATTTCCCCGCGATCGGATAATCTCTGCGGCCACGCCGGCGCGGCGAAAGACGACCCGCCATCACGCTGCGGGCCGATGATTGCCGGTTGACATCTGCGACGTTGGCGCGGAGCCTCAGTGCATCATGGGCGATAAATCACCGAAGGCGAATCAGAAGCAGAAATCGCAACAAAAGAACGAGAGCGCCAGCGCGAATCAAAAGAAGAACGCCGCTTCCGCCGCGAAAGCCGTTCAGAAACCGAAGAAGGAGCGTCAGTCAGCGTCCTAAATCCGCGGGAATTTGTCCTGCGGATCCGCGCGCGCAGCCAGGCAACTCCGAGAGATATTATCGCTTCAGGTCAGCCGCGATTTCGGCGAATTGGGCTAGGGCTGCTTCGAGGTCTTCAGTTATCTCCAGATTTTCTGACGGGCTAATTCCTCCGGGATCGGCATGGGCGGGGTTCCTTTTACTCTAGTGCCGGCTCGAAGCTCCAGATGAAATGTTGCTGTCCGCACGTAGTGGAGCCATCCGGGGTGCACGGGTCGCAAGTCGCAAGGACGCCTTCAACTCAATTCCTGCGTCCTCTGAGGTTGCTCGACCGACATTAATACGCATTGCGGCAAACAGCCGTCGCGCCTGCTGCACTGGTCCTCATTCAGGCGACTCCACGCGCAAAGGGCGCACCCAGAGGGCATTTCAGCGATCAAAGCGGCCCTTGTCTCTTGCAACCTCGTTGCAGCACTTGTGTAGGGCGAATTGAGGTCGAAGCTCGCGCACCCCGCACCCCCTGCGTTTACGGAATATTTGAGCTTTTCGGAGGTCCGGATGTCCAGAAACCGCCACTGGGTCCGCGGTGGGAAGAAGTTCCTGACAGTGTGGCGGAGTCGCACTAAACTGGCATTCAGGTATGAACAAGAGATCACTCGTGATGTTGCTAAGTGTTGTTGTATTGACCGGCATGCAAGGAGCGGACGCGCAGAAACCGGCGCAACCCCAGGTCGGGCAGCTGGCGCCCGATTTCAGTTTGCCGAGTGCCGAGGGTGGGTTGGTGAGTTTGAAAAACTACAGAGGCAAATGGGTGGTGCTTTATTTTTACCCGAAGGATTTCACCAGCGGTTGTACGCTCGAGGCGCACAATTTCGAGCGTGACCTGGCGAAGTATCAAAACCAAAGCGCCATCATTCTCGGTGTGAGCGCCGACACGGCGCAGTCGCACAAGGATTTCTGTGCGAAGGAGGGACTGAACTTCAAATTGCTCGCCGACCCGGAACTAAAGGCCATCACCGAGTACGGGTCGGCCATGGAGCATGGAGGTGTGAAAATGGCGGCCCGGAACACGTTCCTAATTAATCCCGAAGGCAAAATCGCAAGGATTTACACGGGAGTTAATCCGGCCGTGCACAGCGATGAGGTCCTGAGGGATCTCGCGACGCTGAAAAAGAGCTAACGCACGGCCGCTGTTCGACCACAAAATGCAATCAGCCGGCGCCGCCGTTC
>JBDTCM010000024.1:0-3909 GCA_039923575.1 Chthoniobacterales bacterium | reverse complement strand
CGCAGGAGCATGGCGCCGCCGCCCAACTCCAAGTTGCGGGTGCCTTCCTTGAAGCTGAAAATGGTGTTGGCGCCGAGGCGGGCGAGGGTCTGATCGGTGAAGGTGAGTTCGGCGCGGGATTCGACCCCGGTGCGCACGGCCGTGTCCTCGCGCACCTCATCGCGGACCGCCGCGGGCTTTGGCGCTGCTTGCGCGGGCAGAAGCTTAACGTCCTTGATCACCTGGCTGACGCGCGCCTCTTTCAGCTGCGTCGCGTGCAGCTGCGCGAACGGCAGAAGCAGGAGGAGGACAACAACGAATTGTCGGCGGCGAAAATCGCCTAACGAAAAGTGGAGGCGCTGGTTTTGATGGCGGGGCGACTGCCCTAACGAGTGGGAGCTAGGTGTTTTCATAGGAACCTTTCATGGGAAGGCCGGGTCGAATCGCGCAAAAAAGCAGTTCGCGGCGTCGGGTCGGAAAGCCAGACGCTCGAGGACGAGCGGCGCGAGTTCATGAGCCGCGCTTGTTATGTTGGAGCGGCTCCAGCCGCGTCAAGCCCTAAATTTTGTAGGCGTGAGCATCGCACGGCGCCCTCTTCGCAGATTTTTTCGGGGAGCGCACGCGCCTCGCGTGCTGGCGATGGCGTCCTCGCCTCGCGGACTTGATCCGCATGCCAAGTTGGTTTCGGCGAGGCGCCGAAACCAGGTCGCCGCGGCCACCGCTCCCCAGAAAGACGCTCGCTTCGCGCGCCCCTCCGATCACAAGTGATCAGGGTAACTGCAAAGCGCCTCGTCCTCCGTTGCGGCTGGAGGTCAGGATGGCGGGGCCAACATTCGCAGCTGACGGCAATGCACGCCCTTTGTTTGAAAGAACGCTTCCCGAACCGCTCGCATTCCTGCTCGATTGGGTGTTCGATCTGCTCCGCCCGGCTTCCGGTGAACCGGACGCAACTCGATTCGCCAAATCGAGCAGCTCGTTCGAATCCAGCACCCGGACGATCGGAAGGTGCGGCCTTCCGCGGGGAGGAATGGCGACGGATCGACCGCCGTCTTGTCCTGCAAAAACGGTGGTTCTCGTTGGAATCGGAGCAGGGGTTGCAGCCGAAGTCGTAGAATTACTCATCGTCGGACCGAACGGTGGGGCGTTGGCGAGTAGCTGCGGATCGTTCGCCCCGGCGCCCGCAAATGTGCCGGTCGTCGAGCCGTTGCCACCGAAGCCGGTGTAGTTGGCGTTGGGAATGCCCTGACCGTTGAAGCCGGTGTAAACATCGGCCGGGGTGCTGCTACCGAGGGTGACCACGACGTTATTGGAAATCGTGATCGTATTCCCCGCGAGCGTCTTCGTGCCGGCGCCGCCGAGGGTGACGTTGGAGACGAAGTTAATCTGCCCATTGCTACCCGACGCGTAGAGTTTCAACTCCGAATCGGCCGAGAGCGAGCCGCCGCCGATGGCGAGGACGCCGTTGGTGCCGAGGGCGGCGATCTTGAGGATGTTGGCGTGCGCGATCGCGTTCGTGAAGGTGACGGTGCCGTCGCCGTCGGTCATCGTCAGGAATGTGCCGCCGGCATTGTAGTTGCCGCCAAAGACGTTGATCGCAGCCGACCCGGCGGTGTCGCTGCCGAGGATCTGCAAGGTGGCGTCGCCGGTGGTGGTGGCGTTGCCGGGGATGCTGAGGGCGATGCTAGCGTTACCCGCGATCGAACCTCCCTGGTTATCGACCTGGACGAGCAACGACGGAGCGGAGAGCGAGGCGGCGGCGAAAGTGATCCCCGCGTCGCCGCCAATCGTCCCGCCTGCGTTGGTAATCTGGAGGGTGGCACCCGCCGCCGTGCTGGTGAGGGCGCCGGAGAGGGTGCCGGCCAAGAGGGCGGAGCCGCTGATATTCCCGGTGTCGTTGACGATTTGAAAATTAAAGCTGTTCGCGCTGGTGGAGGTGCGCGCGGCAAGATTCCCGGCCGCTAATCCGCCAATGTCGCCACCGACATTGAGAATGGTGAAGAGGGTGTCCGTTCCGACCGTGATGTCATTGGCGACCACGACCCCAACCGCGGCGTTGCCGCCGACGCTTCCGTTTCGGTCATTCACCACGGGCTGGAAAGCGGTGCCGGTGGAAATACTATTGGCCCCCACGAAGACAGTGGCATAGCCCCCGATCGCGCCGCCCCCGGCGAGCTGCCGGGAATCGTTGTTCAGGACGGCAAATTCGCCCGTCCCGCCTGCGACAATGTTTCCCGTCACCACCGTGTTCTCGGTGGCGTTGCCCGTGATCGTGCCCCCCGGCACGAGGGCGCCGGTGATCCCATCAATATCCGCGGTATTGATGACGTCGTTAAAGATATCGGTTTGGACGTTGAGATTGCCGGTGGTGACAACGTTCAGGAGCGCATTCCCGCCGATGAGACCGGCGCCATTGTCGGCGATTATGGCCTGGAATACGTCGCCCGAAGTGACGTCGCCTAAGTTCAGATTAAGCACGGCGTCGCCATTGATCGTGCCCCCTTGGATGAATGGCCCGCCGACCATGTTGAAACCTGTGGCCTGCACCAACGAGACGATGCCGCCGGTCGCGACCACATTTCCCGTGCTGACAACTAGCGTTGCACTCGGGATCACTCCGCCCGCATTCGCACTGATGGCGGGATTGAGAAGGCCACCGGTGGAGATACTGGTCGCGCTCAAGCTTAGAAATACGGCCGATCCGATCATGCCACCGCCGAGGCCGTCGTTCCGGTTGGAGGTGATAAAGACCGCGTCGCCGGTCGCATTCAACGCGCCGCCGAGATTGAAGCTGATGTCGCCGCCAACATCGATCGTCCCGCCATCCCGATTGTTGACCAAGGCCAAGATCGACCCCGCCGTGAGGTCGCCTGTGGCGGAGACGAAGATGTTGCCTCCCGTTCCGATATGGCCACCGCCGTTATTCAAAACTTCGAGGGTGAGATCGCCGCCGGCGGCAAGAGCTCCGCCCGCGGTCACGGTAATTGTGCCGCCCGCGACGAGACTACCGACAACAGAGTTGTCGTTCACGATCGAGAGGCCATTTCCGAGCGTGATCGCGTTACCTGCCACGACTGCAGCGAAGAGGCCGGTGCTCAGGCCGTTGTTCGTCTGGGTGATCGCGAGCGCGCCATCCGAGAGGATGCTTCCCTCCGCGCCGAGAAATATATCCGTCGTGCCGGAGATGGCAGAGTCGAGGGTGAGATTCGAGCCCGTCCCGCGCGCGTAGAAGGCGAGCGACGGGATATTTTCAAATGAGAGATCGGAGGTAAGGGTGATGCAGCCAGCCTGCGTCGCGAGGAGGAGCGAGTTCAGCCCGGTGAAAGTAAGGATCCCGCCCGGGGGCCCGGAGGCGATGTCGCCGACACTGATGAGCGCGAGATTCGGCGTGCTTCCTGCCGGGATCGTGATGGTCGGATTGCCGGTGATATCGAGCGCACTGAACTTAAAGGCTGCCAGCGGGAGAAGATTAACGTCCTGAAAGTTCTGATCGAACCCGATGGCCGTATCGAAAGCCGAGGTAGTCCCAAAGAGATAAACCGAGGGCAGTCCGTCCGGATTCTGCCCGCGATAAATCTTGCCGTAGTCAGTCTGGCCATTGGTCGTGATCGCCGGATCGGTCTGAATCGTCGTGCCGTTCGTGATGATATACGGGTTCGGCGAGGTAATAACTGCTAGCGCCCCATACTTGCTCGGTGTCGCGGTTGGAGTCGCTGTAGGTGTCGCGGTGGGTGTCGCGGTTGGAGTCGCTGTAGGTGTCGCGGTTGGAGTCGCAGTAGGTGTCGCGGTGGGAGTTACCGTGGGCGTCGCCGTCGGCGAGAGCATGGCCTGGCGCGACTCGGTCGAATTCGCCTGGTTGACGATGTTGGTCTGCGTCGGGTCGAGGAGCGAGACCGTGGTCCCGCCACCGAAGATGACGAGATTAGTCTGGAC
>JBDTCM010000023.1:0-4075 GCA_039923575.1 Chthoniobacterales bacterium | reverse complement strand
CAAGGCCTACGAGTTGCGCGAGCGAACGAGCGACCACGAGAAACTCAGTATCTCCGCCTTTTATGAATACGTCGTCACCGGAAATCTCGAGGATGCCCGCAGGTCCTACGAATTAATTGTGCAAACCTACCCGCGCGATGACGTGGCAGAGGTGTTTCTATGGCTTATCCACATCGCATTCGGAGATTACGCGAAGGCGGACGCAGCGGCGCACGAAGCGTTCAAGATCAATCCCGCCAGTTCGAACAATTACATCAGTTTAATCTACTGCGACCAGTGGCTGACCCAGTTGGACCAGGCGAAGGCAACGGTAGCGGAAGCTCGCAGTAAGAACCTCGAATCGCCTTGGTTTCCGCTCATCCTTTACGTCATCGATTTCCTCGAGAACAACACTGCCGGCATGGAACAACAAGCGGCTGCGACCATCGGGACATCGGGCGTGGAGGATCAAATGTTCTTTCTCCAATCCGAGACGGCGGCTTATGGCGGCCAGTTTGCCAAAGCCCGCGAGCTGACGCGCCGGGCGGCCGATTCGGCGCGACGCGCTCAGGAAAAAGAAACCGCCGCAGAATATCGGGGACACAATTCGCTCCGCGAAGCGCTGGTCGGAAAGGCGGATTGGGCTAAGCAAGACGCCGAGTCGGCTCTGGCAGAGATAAAGGGAAAACATGGTGAAGGATTTTCTGCTATCGCTTTCGCGCTCGCCGGGGATTCCGTCCACGCAAATCTCTTAATCGACGACCTGGCAAAACGGTTTCCACAGGACACGGTTGTACAAACTCAATATTTGCCGATGGCTCGGGCTGCTCTCGCCCTTAACAGCGGAAACGCCGGGGCCGCAATAGAAGCACTTGTTGGCGCAACGCCTTACGAACTTGGACACACCAACGACGACTTTACCTTCGCGCTTTATCCGGTGTATCTCCGCGGCGAGGCGTATCTGGCGGCAAAAAACGGGGCGGCAGCCGCAGGCGAATTTCAGAAGATTCTCGATCACTCGAGCATTGTTGGAAATGAACCTATCGGCGCCCTGGCCCATTTAGGTCTTGGACGCGCCTATGCCCTCTCCGGCGACGCCGCCAAAGCCAAAGCTGCCTACCAAAAATTCTTCGCGCTCTGGGAAAATGCCGATCCTGACCTTCCTCTCCTGGCCAAAGCCAAAATGGAGGACGCGAAACTGCCGTGAATCCTGCGTCCTCCGAAACGAAGTTCGAAATCGGGCATGTCTTGTTTATCGACCTGGTTGGTTACTCCAAGCTCCTGCTCGACGAGCAGAAAGCACGCTTGCGCGAGCTGACTGACATTGTTCTGGCGACCCCGCAGGTGATAAGGTCGACTAACGAACAACTCGTCAGGCTACCGACCGGCGATGGGATGGCGCTGGTCTTTCGCGACAGTTCGGAGGAGCCGGTCCAATGCGCGCTTGAGATTGCGCGAGCACTGAGGGAACGCCCCGACCTGCAAGTGCGAATGGGCATTCACAGTGGCCCAGTGAGTGAGGTCACTGATGTGAGTGGCCGAACCAACATCGCCGGCGCCGGCATTAACATGGCGCAGCGGGTAATGGATTGCGGCGACGCGGGTCATATCCTGCTTTCGAAACGCCTGGCCGATGATCTGGGGCAATACGGGCGATGGCAGCCGCTCTTGCACGAGTTGGGCGAATGCGAGGTAAAACACGGCGTGCGTGTTTCCGTGATTAACTTCTACGGAGATGGCGTGGGCAATCCGCAATTGCCGAAAAAATTCCAAGGCCTCCGGAGGCAGCGCGCGCGCCAGCGCTGGATGGCGCTGGCGGCAGCGTTGCTCGTGCTCGCTGGGATCGTTGCTGGCGTCGTCCTGTTTTCGCGCAACGGCGCGCGATCAATGCTGGCTGCGCCGGAGAAGAGTATCGCGGTGCTACCGTTTGAGAACCTGAGCGATGACAAATCGAACGCCTA
Organism: Chthoniobacterales bacterium; assembly: GCA_039923575.1. Taxonomy (GTDB): domain Bacteria; phylum Verrucomicrobiota; class Verrucomicrobiia; order Chthoniobacterales; family UBA10450; genus Palsa-1392. The sequence goes on along the minus strand of JBDTCM010000023.1, from coordinate 2,135 downwards.
CTTCGCCGATGGCGTGCAGGACGAAATCCTGACGCGGTTGTCGAAGATCGCTGATCTGAAGGTTATCTCTCGCACCTCGACCCAGCACTACAAAAGCGTGCCGGAGAATTTGCCGGAAATCGCGCAGCAACTGGGCGTCGCTCACATCGTGGAAGGAAGTGTCCAGAAAAGTGGCGATACGGTTCGCGTTAACGTGCAGTTGATAAAGGCGGCCAATGACTCCCATCTTTGGGCGGATACCTTTGATCGGAAATTGACCGACATCTTTACGGTCGAGAGTGAAGTAGCCAGGACTATCGCTGATCAGTTACAAGCGAAACTTACCGGCCGGGAAGCGCGGATCATCGTGGCCAAACCGACGGACAATCCTGAGGCTTATGATGCCTATCTGCGTGGTCTGGCTTACACCCTTAAGGCAGAAATCACGCCGGCTAATGCGCTCGGCGCGCAAAAGTATTTGAAACGAGCGGTGCAATTAGATCCAAAGTTCGCTCTTGCCTGGGCTGAGTTGGCCTCCGCCGAGGCGTTCGGTTATTACACCCTGACTCTTCAACCAACGGCCGGTTTACGGGAAGAGATACGGCAGGCAGTGGAAACCGCCAGTGCGCTCCAGCCCGATCTCGGTGAAGCGATGGTGGCAAAGGGCAGATATTATTCCTGGGTATTAAAGGATTACGACAGTGCAGTTCGCTACCTTGAGCAAGCACGTCGATCCTTGCCTAACGACAGCCGCGTTCCCGAAGACTTGGCCGCCACCGCACGCAGGCAAGGAAAATACGATCAAAGCGAAGCTCTATATGATGAAGCCGAACGGCTCGACCCGCGTAATCCGTCACTGCTTCTGCAGCGTGCGTTGTTTAATGTAGCTCTCCGACGTTTAACTGGGGCGGAGCGAAGACTCGATCAGGTCCTCGATATCACGCCGGATGATCCCTATGCTTTAGCTTTGAAGGGAGGTATCGCTCTAATGCAAGGCGACCTTCCGCGAGCGGCTGATTTTTTAGCTCCGTTGTATCCAAATCCCGACCAGACGCAGGTGTTAGAGATCCAAATCTATCGGGCTATTCTGGAGCGTCGCCCAGCTAAAATGACCGAGCAGCTGAAGGAAGTTCTGGCTACACCCAATCCGGCGCTCGGCTATCTCAACGGCGAGCTGCGCTTTTGCTTAGGATGGATGCAACAGATCGCCGGTGACAATGCGATTGCGCAGGAAACATGGCATCAGGCACGCAGTGAACTGGAGGCTTTCTTCAACGACCAGCCGCAGAATTATAGTCTGATGGGCGATCTTGCTCTGACTAAGGCAGCTCTTGGCGATAAAGTCGGCGCGCTCACCCTGGCAGAGCGCAACATGACCGAAAACCCGATTCAGAGGGATGCGGGCATTGGTCCGCGCCCTATCGAGATCTTCGCCCGCGTAGCGGCACAGACAGGTGAGATCGACCGCGCGATTGTCACCTTACAAAAACTACTCTCCACACCGGGCGGTGCCAGATTCAGGATTCCCTTGCCGCTGACTCCCGCGCTGCTTCGTCTCGATCCGATGTTCGATCCGCTGCGGAGCGATCCGCGCTTCCAGAAACTCTGCCAGGAGAAGCAGCCGTGAATCCAGAGCCGTCGGAATCTTCCTCAAACCTAAAGTTCGAGATCGGACATGTCCTGTTCATCGACATTGTCGGCTACTCGAAGTTGCTCATCAACGAGCAGACCGAGCTGCTGGAACATTTGAAGGGAATGGTGCGCGGCTCGGAACAGGTCCGCTCCGCGGAAGCGGAAGGGAAACTGATCCGGCTCGCAACCGGCGATGGGTTGGCGCTGGTCTTCCGCAACAGCCCGGAAGCACCGGCGCAGTGTGCGCTCGAGCTAAGTCGCGCAGACAAGCAACACCCGGAGCTGCAACTTCGGATGGGAATTCACAGCGGGCCGATCAACGAAGTGACCGACGTGAACGAGCGAGCCAATGTCACCGGCGCCGGGATCAACATGGCGCAGCGGGTGATGGATTGCGGTGATGCTGGTCACATCCTCCTATCGAAACGCGCGGCTGATGACCTCGCGCAATACCGGCATTGGCAACCGCTCCTGCACGAACTGGGCGAGTGCGAAGTGAAACACGGAGTTCGCATTTCGGTCGT
>JBDTCM010000022.1:0-6527 GCA_039923575.1 Chthoniobacterales bacterium | reverse complement strand
CGCCCTTTCTCGCCTTCGCCATGTTGGTCGGAATGATGTCGCTCGCGGGGGTGCCGTTCACCGCTGGTTTTCTAGGGAAGTTCTTCATCTTCGATGCCGCTATCCGCCAACACCAGACGCTGCTCGTCGTCATTGGTGTGATCACCGTCGGGTGCGGTTTTTACTATTATCTCAAAGTCGTGCGCGCGATGTATTGGCTGGCGCCCGCCGCCGAGGCCGGGCCGGTGCCGTTGAGCGCGCTCTCTCGCCTAACGATGACGCTTTTGATCGCGGCCATTTTTGTGCTTGGCGTCTACCCGCAGCCGATCTTAAATGCGCTCAACCCACCGGCGGCGCGTGCGACCCTTTCGATGACGCGCTAGGCAGTCACGCGTCGGCGGGGCACTCGCAATGTTCGGCCTGCTCCAACACCTTTTCCATCCCACCCAGTGCTACGCGCTCTGCGCGGTGGCCCGCTCCGGGGCGCACCTCCTCTCGGGCGCGTTGCAGGCCACGCATCTCGCGGGCCGGCCGCTGCAATATTTCCATGAGCGCCTCGCCCATAAATATGCGGACCGCTACGGCCTCGATGCGACGAGGAATTTTGCGCAGTATCTGCGCGGTCTCCTCACCGGCGCCGCGACCTCGAACGGCGTTTTCGGTTTCCGGATTGAATCCTTCGATGTGGATTGGTTAGTCCGCCGGCTGCGCGATACCGGCGAATTCGGGAGCAGCGAAGCCGACGAGCGAGAATTGCTCCGGGCCGCGTTCCCGCGCCTGCGCTGTGTTCAGCTGACCCGCGAGAATAAACTGCGCCAGGCAATCTCCAGAGCCCGGGCGATGCAAACCAACCTCTGGGTCCCGGGCAAAGAGCACAACGTAATCGGTGTACCAGCGTTCGATCCCGGGCTGATCGACGATTGTCTGGTCAGCGCGACGCGGGCGGAGGAACTGTGGGCGGAGTTTTTCGCCCGCAATCAGCTCGACCCATTCGCGATCACCTACGAGGAGTTGTGCTCCGACTACCGGAGAACGGTGACGCGCGTTTTTGATTTCCTGCGTATTCGTCCTCCGCGTCACATCGACCTGGGAGCGCCGCGCACCGTGCGTCAGGCCGATGCCCTGACGGAGGAATGGGTGGGAAAGTACCGCGCGCTGCGCGAAGCGGGAGCCAAATCGTTAAACCGTGAATCGTGAATCGGAGCCGATGTAACGATTCACGATTAACGTCCCCTAATCGCTCAGTTCGACATTCCAGTACGCAAGGTCGACGAAATGCCGCCAGCTTTCGTGCTGCTGGCTATTGAAGGTGACGTGCACAAATGGCCGCCACTTCGGCCGCTTCGGTCGGCGGATCAAGGTCATGTGGACCTGGTGCGGCAGGCGGTTCCCTTTGCGCGTATTACACGGGATGCACGAACAAACAACGTTTTCCCACGTCGTTAGGCCGCCCTTGTCGCGCGGCAGGACGTGATCAAGATTCAGCTCCTGGCGCTCGAAAACCTTCCCGCAATACTGGCAGGTATTGTTGTCGCGCTCGAAGACGTTGTGCCGGGTAAACTTCACTTCCTTCTTCGGGAGCCGGTCAAAAAGGAGGAGGACGATGACGCGTGGCACCCGGATCTTCCACGAGATCGTCGTGACCATCTCGTGCTCGGCCTCCGGCGCGGAAATCGAGACATCGAGCCAGCTCGCGAAATCATGCGTCGCAAAATTATTCTGCTGATCGGCCGAGACGACCTGCGCATGCCCTTGATAGAGGAGGGTAAAAGCACGACGCGCCGAGCAGATATTGACCGCCTGCCAAAGGCGGTTGAGCACCAGGACCTGACTGTTCAGTAGCGTGTGCACAGGTTGCTTCGCGCGGTCCTAACAAATCCGTCCGCTCGAATTGGCGCGAAATTATCATTCTCAAAATTTATTGTCAACGGAGCGCTGCGCGGCTCCCACTCTGGAATTGAACCGCGGATTTCGCGGATTTCACGAATCGGATTAACAACCTAGAATTCTCGGCTCCCCTCTCCTATCCGTGTCATCCGCGTGATCCGCGGTTAAAAAACCAGCGGTCCGCCGCTCCGTAATCTTGGAATTTTTGGAAGAATTCCTGATTGCATCTCCTTGATTAAAAAGCAGTTTCTCTCTCTTCATCATGATCATGCGCACTTCATTCCGTCTCGCTGGTTGCCTGTTCGTTGCCACCTTTCTGTCGCTCGGTTTCGCCTCTGCCCAGAACTTGCCGGAGACCACCCGGCTGTTGCGCTTTCCGACAACGAACGGCCAGCAGATCGTTTTCTGTTACGCGGGCGAGCTTTATACCGTCGCCAAGGATGGCGGCGTAGCCCGCCGCCTGACGAGTGGCCCCGGCTACAGCTCGTTTCCGCATTTTTCGCCGGATGGAAAGCAACTCGCCTTCACCTCGCAATACGACGGCAACACCGAGGTCTACATCATGCCCGGAGACGGCGGCGCGCCGAAGCGCCTCACCACCAGTGCGACGCTCAGCCGCGACGACATCTCCGACCGGATGGGGCCAAATAACCTCGTCATGGGCTGGGAAAACACTCAGCCGCTGGTTGTCTTCCGTTCCCGGCGCACCTCTTTCAATTCCTTCATCGGCGATCTCGAGACGGTCGGGATGAATGCCGAGCTGCCGAAGCAATTGCCCGTGCCGCGCGGCGGTTTTGTTTCCTTCGCCCCGGACGATTCGAAGATGGCGTTCAACCGCATCTTTCGCGAATTCCGAACCTGGAAACATTACCGCGGCGGCATGGTTGACGACGTCTGGATTTACGATTTCAAAACCGGCACAACTGAAAACCTGACGAACGATCCGAGCCAGGACATCTGTCCCATGTGGGGACCGGATAACCACGTTTATTTCATCTCCGATCGCGACGGGCGGATGAATCTTTTCTCGATCGATCTCGCTTCCAAGGAAACGAAGCAGCTCACTACCTTCAAGGACTTCGACATCAAATTTCCCACGATCGGGAAAGACTCGATCGTCTTTGAAGAGGCCGGCTACATCTGGCGCTACGATCTGGCGAGCGGCAAATCGGCGCCGGTGCCGATCGACATCAAGGAGGATTTCGCCTCCGGCCGGGCCGCCTTTCTCGACGCTTCCAAGCACGTCGAATCCGTCAACCTCGCGCCGGATGGTCAGCGCGCCATTGTCGTCGCGCGGGGCGATCTCTTCTCTGTGCCGATGAAAGAAGGCACCTCCCGCGCGCTCACCAAGACGTCCAACACGCACGAGCGCGATGCCATCTGGTCGCCCGATGGAAAGTGGATCGCTTATAACTCTGATGAAACCGGCGAGAATGAGCTCTACGTTCGGTTGCAAGATGGCAAGGGTCAGCCACAGCAGCTGACCAAGGCGGCCGACACATACTACTACCAACCGCTCTGGTCGCCCGACAGCAAGAAACTGCTCTGGAGCGATCGCCTCCAGCGCTTGCGCTATGTCGATGTCGCAAGCAAAGCGGTCATCGAAGTCGCACAGGATAAAGGCGGCGAGATTGAGTCTTACGATTGGTCGCCCGACAGTCAGTGGATCGCGTGGGGCCAGCCCGAGTTGAACGACCAGTCGAAGGTCTACCTCTATTCATTGGCGAGCAAGAAATCGGTCCCGATTACCGATGACTGGTATTCCTCCGGCCGCGTCTCCTTCAGCGATGACGGCAAATATCTCATGCTCGCTTCGAGCCGGGATTTCAAGCCCACGTTCGCCGAGAACGAGTTCCAAAATATCTACGTCGACATGCAGCGGATCTATATGATCACGCTCTCCAAGGACACCGAGTCGCCGGTCGGTCCGCGCAGTGATGAGGTCGGCAAGGCCGAGAAGGAAGACAAAGAAAAGGAAAAATCCGAGGGCGATAAGAAGGACGGCAAGAAGGAGGAAAAATCCAAGAAACCGGTCACGGTGAAAGTCGACCTCGACGGAATCCAAAATCGGATCGTGGGACTTGAAACCACCCCGGCAAATTACCAGGACATGCGCCTGGTGGACGACCGCGTATTCTATCTCCGCCGCGGTGTCGGCGACAGCACCAGCGATGACGAAGAGGAGGGACAGGGCGAACAGAAATGGCATCTCTGTTCCTACAGCCTGGAAGACCGCAAGGAGACGGTCCTGGGCGACGTAAACTCCTATCAGATCAGCTTCGACGGAAAGAAGATGCTGGTGAAGATCGACAAGGAGTATTCCATCATCGACCTGCCCAAGGACAAGCTCGAGACGAAGGATCACAAGCTCGAACTCAAAGGGCTCGACGTCATGGCCGATCGGCACGCGGAATGGAAACAGATCTACTACGAAGCGTGGCGGCAAATGCACGACTTCTTCTATTCCCCGACCATGAACGGCGTCGATTGGAAGGCGATGCGGGACAAGTATGCTGCGCTCCTTCCCTACGTGAATCATCGCAACGATCTCACTTACCTCATCGGTGAACTGATCGGTGAGTTGAACAACGGCCACGCCTACGTCGCCGGTGGAGAACGACCGGAAACGCCGCGAATCCAGCTCGGTCTTCTCGGCGCCCAGCTTTCTCGCGATCCAGCGAGCAAAGCCTATCGCATCGATAAGATTCTTCCGGGTGAGAATTGGGACAAGGAAAATCGTTCGCCGCTGACAGCCATCGGCCTGAATCTCAAACCAGGCGATTACATTCTCGCGGTTAACGGAACGCCGGTTTCAAGTTTACCGAACATCTATGACGCGCTCATCGGGACGGCCGCCAAACAAGTCATCCTGCGCGTTAACTCTACGCCGACAGACTCCGGCGCGCGCGATATCACCGTGGTCCCGACCGCGGATGAGTCACCGCTCTATTACCTCGACTGGGTGCAGCACAACATCGATTACGTGAACAAGAAAACCGGCGGCGAGGTTGGCTACGTCCATATCCCGGATATGGGTCAGCCTGGCCTGAATGAATTCACGAAGCGATTCTTCCCGCAGATTCGCAAGAAGGGACTGATCGTAGACGTGCGCGGCAACGGCGGCGGCTTTGTCTCACCGCTCGTCATTGAGCGCCTCCGACGTGCGCTCGTCATGGTCGAGATCGCCCGCAACGGTCTGCCGCAGACTAATCCGCCACAGACCTTCCTCGGTCCCATGGTGACATTGATCAATGAATTCTCCGCCTCTGACGGCGATATCTTTCCTTATCGCTTTAAGACGCTCGGCCTGGGCAAATTGATCGGTAAACGCACCTGGGGCGGCGTGATCGGAATTCGCAATCCCCTCCCCCTGCTCGATGGCGGGCAGCTCTTCAAACCGGAGTTTGCGCCCTACTCGAAGGATGGGAAAGGCTGGCTCATCGAGAGCCATGGGGTCGATCCCGACATTGTGGTCGACAACGATCCATCGAAGGAATTCCACGGCATTGACCAGCAACTCGATCGAGCCATCGAGGAAGTTCAGACCGAGATGAAGACCAAGGGCTATGAGTTGCCACCGATCCCGCCTTTTCCGAACCGTAACCCGGCCAACGGCGGATCAAGTACTACGAACCCGTAAGCGAATGTTTCTGCCGAATCAGAAGGTTGTCTGTGTTGACGGACGCTTCCCGCTGGGGATTGAGAAGTTTTACTCCGAGCTTCCCCGGGAAGGGAAGACTTATACGATTCGCGACATCGTTCCCGGAGTAGGGCTGACCGGAGATGAAGGTGAGATTGCGGTTTACCTCTGCGAAATCAAGAGCCCGCTCAACGCCCACGGAATCGAGCGCGGCTTCCGGGCCGAGCGCTTCGCGCCCTTGCAGACTTCCACCGCGGAAGAGGAGGAGGAGTTAATGATCGGCCTGCCCGCTTTTCTGCCAGCATGATTCGGTATCCTGCCATGCGGCAGATTCTCGGCCTGGCCATTCTTGTGACCACCGCCGGCGGGATAGCCATCGCAGAAACGCCGGCACGACCAAACTCGGCCGAGCAACAAATCTCTGCCATCGAGAGACGCGCCGGCCTCCGTCTTGGTGTGGCCGCGCTCGACAGTGGCAGCGGCCGGCGGATCGAGTACCGCGCCGGCGAACGCTTCCTTCTCTGTAGCACTTTCAAGTTTCTGGCCGCAGCCGCGGTTCTTCATCGGGTGGATGAAAAGCGCGAACAGCTCAATCGGTTCATTCGTTATACGAAAGCAGATTTGCTCCAATACGCGCCGGTAACAACCGCGCACCTGAGCGCAGGAGGAATGACCCTGGCGGATTTGTGCGAAGCGGCAATCACCCTGAGCGATAATACCGCCGGCAATCTCCTCCTTCAAACGATCGGCGGCCCAGAAGGGTTGACTCGTTATGCGCGCACTCTGGGTGACCAGCAGACCCGACTCGATCGCCTTGAGCCGGAGCTGAACCGCACTACTCCTGGCGACGAACGCGATACTACCACACCCAGGGCCATGCTCGGCGACCTGCGCACGCTGCTTCTCGGCGATGCGCTTTCGAAATCATCACGCTCTCAACTCATGGACTGGTTGGCGGCCAGCAAGACCGGCGACAAGCTCATCCGTGCCGGCCTGCCTAAAGACTGGAAGGTCGGCGACA
>JBDTCM010000021.1:0-12179 GCA_039923575.1 Chthoniobacterales bacterium | reverse complement strand
GCCGCAAACTCCTCGCGCATCCATCGCCGGAGCGGCGACAGACTAACCGTTTCCGTGAATCTCATGCCGTCTGAACGGTTATCCCTATGAAAGCGATTATTGGACAAGGCGAGCCGCCGATTAGTGGGGAGCGTCTCGCAGCAAAGCGGAGATCAACCCGTCCCGTGCCGACTTCTCCCGGCGAGTCGTTGCAGCTCAAGACAATACGCTCGAAAGTCACTTCCGTCATTGTCACTCATTTGATGGACAGCGCCTTTCGGGTCGCGACGCGCATGGCCATGCTGCATCGCGGGAAAATGGTTACGGAGGGAACCGCCGAGCAGATGCGTCAATCGCGCAATCCGTTCGTGGTGCAATTTCTCAGTGGCAGCACTGAAGGCCCCATTCTCGACCGGAGCAAGTATCACATCCTTTCGCCCTGGGACTGAAACGATGCCTGCGGACAGGATCAGCGCTGGTCTCCTGCTGTTTCGCGGACGGGGCGCGGAGCTTGAGGTGTTGCTGGTCCATCCGGGCGGTCCGCTCTTTCGGCGGAAGGACGCGGGTTGCTGGAGTATTCCAAAAGGCGAGGCTGCGCCTGACGAGGACCTGCTCACCCGCGCGAAAATCGAATTCGAGGAGGAACTCGGGATCAAACCCCATGGTGACTTCATCGCTCTGGGCTCGATCCGGCAGAAGGGCGGCAAGACCGTGCATGCCTGGGCGGTGGCTGGCGATTTGCCGACCGGGTTCCTCCTTCGTTCGAATTCCTTCACGATGGAATGGCCGCCCCGTTCCGGTCGGCAACGAACCTTCCCCGAGGTCGATCGCGCGGAATTTTTCGGGGAGAACGAGGCCCGCCGAAAAATCAATCCTGCCCAGATGGAATTGCTCGACCGGTTGGCTGTTTCGCTGCCGGCCTGACTATCCTTGGCGGGTCGGGCCAAGATTTGGGCAGTGAAACGCAATCGGCGCAGGGCGCCCGGCTTTCGCCGGATTCATCCTTCAGAAAAGGAGGCATCATGAAAAAGAGCGATCAGCAACCCCGATGCAGACGTCCTGGCTCTCAATCGACTCGTCTGCGTCGAGCTGAAATGCGAGAGATTGCTTGCGGTCGACCTGCGCGCGACGCATCTATTTCAGGAAACCCGGGACGCTCGAAGAAGTGGCTCGGCTGGCGGCGGACTGGTAACATTTGAAAGCGCGGCCATGAGAACGCAATTTCGCGATCGCTCCGAAGCCGGCGAACTTCTCGCCGCGCAACTCGCCGCATACGCCAACCAACCAAACGTGCTCGTGCTCGGGTTGCCGCGTGGCGGCGTGCCGGTCGCAGCGCAAGTAGCGAGGTTGCTGAACGCGCCGCTCGATGTCTTTGTCGTGCGCAAACTCGGGTTTCCCGGACATCCGGAGCTGGCCATGGGCGCGATCGCATCGGGCGGAGTGCGCGTTTTCAACAGCGACGTGGTCAACGCTTTTCGCATCCCGGACGAAGTCATCAACGCCGTCACGGCGGCGGAGTTTCAAGAGCTGCAACGGCGGGAGCGTTCCTATCGCGACGATCTCCCGCCGCCGGAAGTCGAAGGCAAGACCGTCATCGTGGTGGATGATGGAATCGCGACCGGCTCGACCATGCTCGCGGCCATTTCCGCGTTGCGTCAGATAAACGCGGGCCGAATCGTGGTCGCGGCGCCCACGATTGCGCACGCGAGCTACGATGATCTCCGCACACAATGCGACGAGGTGGTCGCCGTGATCGTGCCGGCGGAGTTCTACGGCGTCGGCCAATGGTACCAGGACTTCACGCAAACGACCGACGAAGAAGTGCAGCGCCTTCTTGGCCAGTTGCGCCATCGGGCTACTTCCGCTGCGGTCTGAGCGCATGACCCGATCGCGTTGGTGGGGCGTGGCGGTCGAGTTGCTGGCCGGTTCGCCTAACGGATCACGCGGCGGCTACCAGCGCGGCTTTCTGCGGGCTCGGCTCCGGTTGTTTTCCCAGGACGACGCGCACCTCATGCGGGGTGGCGTCGTCGCGCAACAGCACCGTCTTGTCCGCCATCGCGACGCCATCCAGTTCGACTAACATGACGCCGCGGGAACAATGGTCAGGATTCTCGACTGCGATGCGATACAAGGTGTTTTGATACCGGTAGCGCAACTGAAAGCCCGGCCAATCTTTTGGTATCACCGGATTGATGGTGAGTTTGTCGCCGCGGCGTTGGAAACCGAGCACTTCCTCCAGCCAGACGCGATAGGTCCACCCAGCCGCGCCCGTGTACCAAGTCCAGCCACCACGTCCGACGTGGCCGGCTAACGAGTAAACGTCGCCCGCCATGACGTAGGGCTCGACCTTGTAGCGCTGACAGCTCTCTTTCTCCCGGGCGTGCTCGATGGGATTGAGCATTCGTAAAAGTCGGACCGCTTTGTCGCCGTCGCCCCGGCGGGCGAAGGCCAGCGGGACCCAGGTGGCGCCGTGCGTGTATTGGCCGCCGTTTTCCCGGACGCCGGGCGGATAACCCTGGATGTAGCCCACGTCGGCGGTGGTTTTGTCGAACGGCGGGGTGAAGAGCAAGATCAGCGCGTCGTCTTCGCGCACGAGATTTTCTTCGAGCGATTGCAGGGCGGTCTCCACCCGCTCGGAATTGGCCCCGCCGGCAATCGCGGCCCAGGTTTGTGGAAGCGAATCGATGCGCGCCTCGAGGTTTTCGCTCGATCCCAAAGGGGTGCCGTCATCGAAGTAGCCGCGGCGATACCAGGCGCCGTCCCAGGCTTGGGCCTCGATGGCTTTTTCCAATTGCGCGGCGCGAGCGTGGCAGGCTTTCGCTTCATCGCCGAGATCGCGCAGGCTGAGCAACTCGGCGAAATCGCGCAGCACACAAATCTCGAACCAGCCGAGCCAGACGCTCTCGCCTTTGCCGGCGATTCCGACGCGGTTGAGGCCGTCGTTCCAATCGCCGCTGCCGATCAAGGGCAGCCCGTGCGAACCGGCAGTGGCGGCGTGTGCGAGAGCGCGGCGGCAATGTTCGAGCAGAGACTCCTCGGTCTGCGAAACGGTTGGAATGAAGAGACTCTCGTGCTGTTCCGGTTCGAGCAGTTTGCCTTCGAGGAACGGGATCATTTGATCGAGAATGCCTTCATCGCCGGTGGCGCGGACGTAATGTGCGGTGACGAATGGAAGCCAGAGAAGATCGTCGCTGATACGGGTGCGGACGCCGGCGCCGGATCCGGGATGCCACCAGTGCTGGACATCGCCTTCCGGGAATTGTCGCGCGGCCGCGCGCAAGATTTGTTCGCGCGCGAGATCAGGCGCGGCGTGCACGAGGGCCATGACGTCCTGCAACTGATCGCGGAAACCGTAAGCTCCGCTCGATTGATACAGAGCGGTGCGGCCCCAGACCCGGCAGCTGAGAGTCTGGTAAAGCAGCCAGCGGTTGAGGAGAAGATTCGTGGAAAGCTCGGGCGTTTCCACTTCGATCGTGCTCAGGCGCCGGTCCCACCATTGGCGGGTTTGCTGGAACGCGGATTCGACGTTGGCCGGATCGCGGAATCGTTCCACCAGCGCGCGCGCTTTCGCTTCATCCTCAGTCTGCCCGAGAAGAAAAGTCAGCTCGGCAGTCTGTCCCGGATCGATCTCGACTGCGACCTGCACGGCGGCGCAAGGATCGAGACCGGCGCCCACGTCACCGGTCAATCTGACGTGCTCCATCGCGACCGGATCGCGCAGGGAGCGGTTGCGTCCGATGAAGGCGGCGCGATCGCCCGTGAAAGACGCCGGCACCGGTGCGGAGGTGGCAAAGGCGACGCGGTCGCTCAACTCCGGTTCGAAAGAGTTGCGGGCAAACAGGCTCTGGCTTTGCAGATCCCATTTCGTCACCAGATGCATACCGGTGTCCTCAGGATCGGAGCCGAGAACCAGCGTGGCGTAGGAGGTAACGGTCAGTTTTCTCCGTTGCGACGAGTTATTGCGCAGGCGCAACCGCTGCACTCGCACCGGCTGGCCGCCGGCGTCGTCGACCGGCACGAAGGTGAGCAACCGTTGTTCGATCGCGTGGCTGTTGTGTTCAAAGGCTGTGTAACCCTGGCCATGCCGCACCCGATAGGCGTCCTTCTCCCGGATGGGTTGCGGCGTGGGCGACCACGTCACGCCCACGTCTTTATCGCGAATGTAAATCGCAGTTCCCGGCGGATCGGAGATGGGGTCGTTCGACCAGGGTGTGAGGCGTTCGGTCTGGCTGTTGCGGCCCCAGACGCAGTCACCGCCCGCCTCGGAAATCAGCGCGCCAAAATTCGGATTGGCCATGATGTTGACCCAGGGCAACGGCGTCTGGTCGCCGGGCCCGAGATAGATGACGAATTCCTTGCCGTCCTTGGAAAAACCGCCCAGTCCGTTGAAGTAATTGAGTTCCATGAACGGCAACGGCGCGGAAGGTTCTTCGCGGAACTGCCGACCTGCGACCAATAGCTTTGGTTTGGTCGCCACCGGCGAAGTCGCGGCGAGTTGCTGGCGGAGCGTGCCACGAGCGGCGACCAAAACCATCCGGGCCGCGCTCTGCAATGCGATCAGCTCTTCCTTCGAAACCTTGTCGGCCGAGCGGAGATAAACGCCACCGGGTTGATCCACACCGGTCAGGGCGGCGCGCGCTTCGGTCAGGCGGCGCAGGTGATTGGTCAATGGATCGTCGTAGCTGGACAGCTCTTCGCTCACGAGCACGAGATCGACTTTCAAACCCCGCAGGTTCCAGAAGGTGTGCGCGACCAAAATTTCCCGCACAACTTCGATGTCGCGCAGGTGACTGATCATGATCACGACAATCGGCAGGTCGCCGGAGATGCCCTGCCGCCAGAGCGCATGCTGCCCTTCGGCGCGGCGGCCGAGTCGCGCGGGCGGCGGCCGCAACTGGGCCTGCGGAAAGAGAATGAGCGAGGCCAGTTGTTGAAAGGTCTGCACATCGACCGGGCGAATGTGGAGCCGGCGCATCTCGAGTTGAGCGTGGGTCCAGGCGGTTTCGAAAGCGCGCGCGCAGGTGTGAAAGTCGGCATAACGCTCGGCCAGCGCGATGACCGCTTCGCGCGAATCCGCCACCACCGTGACGAGCGCGAATTGGAAGCGTTGATTCGGCAGCACCGTAACCTGTCGCCGCAGGCTGAAGATCGGATCGAGCACGGTGCCGACACTTTTCGTTAGGCCGTGAAGGAGCGCGTCGGGATTTCCGAGGGTGCGGCCGCGCCCGAGGAATTTGGCGCGATCGGTTTCGAACTCGATCGGATCATCCGGGGAGGAAGACTCGGGGATCATGAGGTGCGCGGCCCAGACCGGGCGCTCGTCCGGAGCGCGGAGGCGGCGCCGCGCGAGGAGGGCCTGGCACTGCGGCAGCCACTCGGTTTCGATGAAGAGTTTGTTAAACGCGGGATGCGCGCGATCGGCCCGATGCGGCGCGAGCGCGAGCTCGAGATAACTGGTCAATTCCATCCGGCAGGTTTTGCCCGAAGTGTTGACCAGGGTGAGGCGCCGGATTTCGGCATCGTCTTCCGCGGAAATGACGATTTCCGTCATGGTTTCGCACGGGCCGCTGCGGCGCCGGAACTCCGCTTTGTCCGGCGTGAAACTCCAGGTGTAACGGCGCTCGGGAGTTCGCATCGGTTGGTGGGTGTTGCTCCAGACCGCGCCGCTCTCCAGATCCCGCAGGTAACAGATGGCACCCGGCGCATCGCAGGTGGTGTCGGCGCGCCAGCGGGTCACATCCAGATCGAGCCAGCGCAGATAGCCGCCGCCGGAGTTCGTCACGGTCACCGAGCAGGTCCCGTTGGAGAGGAGGTGAATGCGTGGCGAAGCAATATCGGGCGTTTGGGTGACGACCGCGGCGCCGGCGAGCGGAATCGTGCGGGGGACAGGGCGCTCCTCGTGCACTTCGCTGGTGGTCGGCAAAATTTGTTCCGGGATGTGCTCGTACAAAAGCGGCTCGGTGGCCCGAATGCGCGGATCGGCGTGGAAACGCCGGCGCATCGCATTGCTGTTTAGCGCGTTGTCGAAGGCGATAAGCGACATCCCCTGGTGATGCACCATGTAGCAATGGATGATGATCCCGGCCGCGCCGCCGGGTTCCGTCCTTCGCGAATAGTCGATCGCTTCGTAGTAGCCGTATTCGCCGAGCATCGTGGAATCGCCGAGCGCGGCGAGCCGGCGCAAATTCTGCACGGCGGCGGCCGGGGCCACACTCAAGGCGAGCGCGGTGGCATACGGCGCCACGACCAGGTCCGCCTCTTCTTTGCGTTTCAAGGCCAGCGCCGGGACGCCAAAGGCACGATATTGATAGACGTTATGCCGGTCGAGGGCACTGAAGGCCGATTCCGAAATTCCCCATGGGACGCTGTTCTGCCGGCCATAGGCGATCTGACAACGCACCGCGTCCTGACAAGCGCGATCGATCAATGAGTTCTCGTGCGTTTGGTTGAAGAGGAGCGGCATCAAATATTCGAACATCGTCCCGGTCCAGGAGAGGAGCGGGAGCCGGCCGTAAGCGGAGCCGAAAGGCCGGCCGAGCGCCCACCAGTGATCCACCGGGACTTCGCCGCGCGCGATCGCCAGGAAACTCGTTAGGCGGGCCTCGCTCGCGAGCAGATCGTAGAAGGAAGTGTCGAGGCGCCGTTCCGCGACCTGATAGCCAATCGCAAAAATCCGTCGTTCTTCGTCGTAGAGAAAGCGCAGCCCCATGCCGCTTTCCAGTTGCTGGCTCTGGGCGATCAATTCGTCCAGTTGGGCCAGTTGCTCGGAGGCCCTCTGGCGGGAATGCTCCACCTCGGTGACGAGAAGATTCAGCCACTCGCGGACCGCGGGAGGAATTTCCGGTTGCTCCGCCCGCTCATGAAAAGCGAGCAACGGCACGAGCCCGGGGATCCCCTCGAGCGCGATGTCGCGCAGCGAAAAGGTCGCGGCCAGCGCCGCGCGCCGGGATTCGTGGGCCGCTTCGCCTAACGACATCAGTTGCGGCGGCGGCTCCATTAAAATTTCCACCGGCCGGAGATATTTATCGATCACCGCATTCCAGGCCGTGACCTGCTGCAAAATTTGTCCCGCCCAATAAGCGCGTGGATCGGAGTCCGCCTTGAAGCGCTCGAGAAGTTCCGCCGCGGGCGCTCGCGCCGCGCGCAGGCGGAGGATGACATCTTCCAGGCTCGCCGGCTGGTCCGTGGTCAGTTCGACCAGGCCAAGAAATGCCGAAGAATATTCCGGTTCCTTTCGCTCGACGGCGACTTGCCGGAGCACGCCGATCGTGTCGGCCAGACCGCGCAGCGCGCTCGCGTCGAGGAGCGGGCGCTCCGCCAGTTCCTCGCAGCTGGTTTTGAATGTCCAGAGGCTGGCGATCAGATTCCCGCTGTCCACCGTCGAGACGTAGCGGGGATGCAACGGTTCCAGCTTGCTGATGTCGTACCAGTTAAAAAGATGGCCTTCGAAACGCTCGAGCCGGCCCACCGTTTCGAGCGTGCCGAGGTTGCGCGCGACCAGGTCGTCGATCGTGATGTAACCGAAATCGTTGGCGGCGACCGTCGCCAGCACCCAGAGGCCGATGTTCGTGGGCGAAGTGCGGAGAAAAATTTTCCGGGTGGGTATTTCCTGAACGTTGTCCGGTGGCAGCCAGGAGGTTTGTGGTCCGACAAACTGGTCAAAGTATCTCCAGGTCCGGCGCGCGGTGGTGCGCAGGAACCGCCGATCGTCCGTCGTTAGGATTCCGCCGCGCCAGCTTTTTGCCGGGCGATTGATCAAGACCACCGCAAGGGAAAAGAGAGCCCACAAGACGAGAAATGGAGCGACCGCCCACGTCGCGGTCGGGCCCCGCGAAAGCGCGCCGATGAAAAGAACGACGCAGACCGCCGGGATCCAGAGCCGGTAGAGAATGAATTGTCTTTCCCGATTCCTGGCGCGCTGGTGAGCGTCGAATGCCGTCTCCCACTCCAGAAACGACCGGTGCGATTTGATCCGCCGATAGGCGACGCGGAGGATGGCATTGAGCGAGAGGCCGGCGTAATCCGGCAGGAAAATTATGGCAAAGATGGAGCGCAGCAGGCGATCGCGCGGGTCGCGCCAGAAGCGCGTGCCAGGGGGCGGCGGATGAAGGAGAAGCCCGAGGAGAGAAGTCAGGACCGGCCACAACATCAGGCCCGCCACCAGCCCACTCCATAACATCGGCACCGGCGTGAAGAGCCAGCCCAGCAAGAGGAGCGCCAGCGTTGCCGGCGGCACGAGGCTACGGCGCAAATTATCCAAGATCTTCCACTGATTGAAGGCGGAAAGCGGGTTCGGTTCCGTTCCGCCACCGAGCGTGGGGACGCGCCGCTTCAACCAATCGATGATCTGCCAATCGCCGCGAATCCAGCGATGCTGCCGGTGCCACCAGCCGATGTAACTGCTCGGAAAAACATCCAGCAGCTCGATATCCGTCGCCAGCCCTACCCGCACATGACTGCCTTCCAACAGATCGTGGCTGAGCAAGTGTGCCTCGGGAAATCGTCGCGACAAGAGGCGGTGAAAGGTCTGCAATTCGTAGATGCCTTTGCCGTGATAACTGCCTTCGCCGATCAAATCCTGATAAACATCGGAGACCGCGTGCGTGTACGGATCGATCCCACGCGGATCGGCAAAGATGCGCGAGAACCATGTCGCCGTGGCGCTCGGGAGCGAGGCACTGACGCTGGGTTGAATGATGGTGTAACCGCGAATGACCCGGCGTCCATCCGGTGAAAGACGCGCCTGATTTAAAGGATGAGCCAGCGTTTCGATCATCCTTCGAGCGGTGTCGCGCAGCAGTTGCGTGTCGGCATCCAGCGTGATGACAAACCGAATACCCTCCAGCTGCGTGCGATCGCCCGCGTGGAGCAATCCTTCCAGCTCGGGCGCGGATTCGCCGGCGAGGAATCGATTGAGCTGCTCCAACTTGCCGCGCTTGCGCTCCCAGCCGATCCAGCGTTGCTCGCTCTCGCTCCACGAACGCCCGCGATGAAAAAGAAAAAATCGTCCTGCGCCGTGGCGGCGATTCAGTTCCTCGATCCCGCGGGTCGCGAGGTCGATGTATTCCGTGTCCTCCGGCATGGTCTCCCGCGGCGCGTCAGCAAAATCGGTCAGGAGAGCAAAGCGCAGATTGGCATCCGTATTTCCGAGGAATCGGACTTCGAGGCGGTTGAGCTCGTTTTGGACGGCGCCCGGGGTGGTGAGTAAAGTCGGCACCACCACGAGGGTGCGGCAATCATCGGGAACGCCGTCTTTTTTGAAGGACATCCGCGGCAACACCTCCGGCGGCAGGAGCGCCGTCACGAAATAGTTCACGACCAGCACCGCCAGCTCGCTCGCGGGCACGAGGAGCAGAAATCCCAGCAGGCCAAGCGTCACATAGGGGGCCGAGGCCGCGATGGCAAGGATTGGCACGACCGCCATTGCAGCGGTCAGCCCGAAGACACTTCCGAAATAAACGCCCGTCGCATGTGCGCGCAGCCACCGGCGCGATCTTATCGCCAGCGGAACACTGGCTTTCGTAGCCTGCTCGAGCGCCGGCCGGCCTTCGTCGATCAAATAGTAGCCGACGTGCCGGGCGACTTCGCCCTCGGCGGCCCGCGCCAGCGCGAGCACCTGGTCGATCGTTTCCTGTTCCGAACATTTGGACCAGCGAGTGATTTGTTCGACCGCGCCGCGGCAGCGATCCCGCGTCTCAAAACTCAGCCGATCATAAACTCCGGCGGGATCAGCGGCCAATTCGCTTTCCGCCCAACTGGTCGACTGAAAAAGTTCCCGCCACTGAACCTGGGCAAGGCGGCGGCAACTGCTGATCAAATTGGCGAGCGCAGTCTGTTGCACGGCCTGGCGCCGATGTTCCTGCTGCATGACCTCGAGCAGAGGCGCGCGCAGAGCGCGCTCCAGCCAGTTGCTCACCATTGGGAGCGCCGACTCTTCATCGTAGAGATGCGCCACGATCTCGCTTCCGAAATGCGGGGTCGGTTCGGGATACCGTTCCACCAGTTCATTCATCAACCTGAGCAGGCGCGGCGCATCGTGACGCCCGGCGAAAATGAGCCGGTTCGCCCAAAAATCCGCTTCCTCGCTCTGGCTTTGCTGTTGCTCGACTTGGAGAGCGAGCGCGCGTAGCCCGTCGAGTAACTGCAGGCGCAGCATCAACGGGAGCGCCCAAAGTTCTGCGATGTCCAGCGGCGCGATTGTCTGAAAAGCGCCCAGAAATTTCTGGATGATTTCCGGCTCCAATGCGCCGCCGCTTTCGGCCACCATCTCCGAGGCCACATGATAGACACGCGGCAACCCCGCCTCCGGACCGCGCGTGATTAGCGGCAGCTCTCCGTAATATTTTTGCGGGAGGCTCTGGCGCAGGTCGGTCACCTGTTCCCGGATCAGGTAGATATTGTCGAGCAGCCACTCCGCCGAAAGGGTGAAGGCGTGATGGACTTCGGCCGACATCGTCAGACTCGCGTTGGCCCATTCCAGGGTGCGCTCGATCTCGCGCAATCGCTGCAAGAAGGATGGCCCGCGCGGCTTCGCCTCGCGGCTCACCGGGATCGCGCCCGCGAGGCGTTCCGCATTTTCCGCCAGGCGCTGACTCGAAGGCAGTTCGTGACCAAGGGGACGCGCGGTCGCTTCAAACGGGAGCAGCGGTGGCGGGTGGAAAGCGAAGGTCACGGGCGCTTCCGTTTCCACGTCCCGTAAAATCGCCAGCACGCGCGATGTCTCGGTGGCGTCGACTTCGGCCAGGACGACCGCTTCACCCGGCAGGATCGTGCTCGCGCACCGAGCCAGGCTCGCCGCGGCGACATGCTTCCGGAGCAAGCCGATGAGCATCCATCCGGCCAAAGCCCCCGCCAACGCGAACCCTGCCAGCCACAACCCCAGCACGCCCGGGCTTTGCTCGGCGAGCATCTCGCGCTGCCAGGAAATGAATGCACCCAGTCCCAACCCAAGAACGGCGGCGACCGCCACACCGGCTATTGCCGAGACGCCACATTCCCTGACCTGCGGCCGGCGTTTGGCGGAAGCCTGGATCGCAGCGGAGCGGCGAAACCGGGCGCGGTGGAGATTTCTCAGGACAGCCCGACCGACCTCCGGATTCTGGAAAATGCCGATCACCAAAACGTGATCGCTTTTCTTCCGCGAAAATCTCATTTCGAACCTTACAGGGTAAATCGGCCGGGGCACATCGACGGGATGGCCCGGGGATTTCGCCCGAGCGGCTCAGCAAACTTGCTGGGTATTTTCGTCGCCACTCGCCCGCTTCACATAGACGCGCAGTTTGTGGCGCGTGGCTTGCAATCGTTCGAGCAACGTCTGCGCGGCGCGCTCCATTCACCGCGTAGCCCAGCTTCGGATCGCGCTTGAACAGCGCGCGCAGATCCGCCACTCGAATCATACTGAGGTTGGCGCGATCGATCGCAGTCGCGCTGAATTGCCATTTGTTAGGCTTGGCCAGCCACGACCAGCCGAGCGCTTCCCCAGGTCCGATCTCTTGGATCTGGACCCGGCGTTGGCGCGGCAGCTCATAGTCGAGACTGACCCGGCCCTCTTCGATCAGGTAAAACCGATC
This sequence comes from Chthoniobacterales bacterium, assembly GCA_039923575.1. Taxonomy (GTDB): domain Bacteria; phylum Verrucomicrobiota; class Verrucomicrobiia; order Chthoniobacterales; family UBA10450; genus Palsa-1392. The sequence continues at coordinate 630 of JBDTCM010000021.1, read as the reverse complement.
CGCTGTTCCGCGCTGACGCAAAATCATTTCGCCCGGCTTGAATTGCACGCGGGTCGCGATTTTGGAGAGGGCCGCGATCTCTTCCAGCGAGAGCCCTTTGAGGAAAGATTGAGAGCTTGGTTCGCGCGCCATGAGTCGACTATATCTAACCCGTAATGCGACCTCGCGCCCAACCTTGGAAGCGGCTTCCTCCGACTGATTGCGATCTATCTTGCCCTAACGAGTGCCCTCCTCCTGACCAATGCGGGAGCGCTGCGCCCGGGCGAGCTCAGTTGGAATCCAGAGTTTTCCAGTAGTGGCCCTTGGTCATTATCATTAGCTTGCCGATCAAACGTTGAGTGGGAAGAAGAACGAAAGTAGCGAACGAAGCTATTCGTTAGGCAAAAAACTCGTGTCATTCCTCCGGCGTGAGCACGGGGATGACCTTGTTGCCGTGGCGGCGGTAGATGCGGAAATCCGCGTCGAAGGTAAAGATGACGCTGCCGGGATGCAGCTCTGCGAGCCGAACGAGGCAGGCATCGGCGAGCGACATGGGGCGGTCCCGATAGCGGCGCATCAAGGCCCGCAAATCCGCCAGTTGATCCTCGATTTCCAAGCCGATCCGCAGCACCCCACGCTCCAAGAGGGCAA
>JBDTCM010000020.1:0-4766 GCA_039923575.1 Chthoniobacterales bacterium | reverse complement strand
AGCGCGATCATCGCCGGCAACGTCAGGCCAAAATTGTAAAGCCAGAAGCCGAGCGCCGCCGGAATCTTCACGAACCAAAACTGGAGCGCCGGCACCGCAAATCCCGGATCGCTCTGCACCCAGCCGGGCGCCCAATGGAGAATCGAACTCGCCTGGAAATGATCCGTGATCATCCAGACGATCAAGGTCGCCGGCACAAAGGCCGCGGCGAGGAGGAGGGCGACTTGTTTGCGCATCTCCCACGAGCCGATGAGCAACCAGAAACCGAGCACGATCGAGAGCGCGAGAAAGGTGTGCACATGGAATAACGGCATCGTCGCATAGAGCGACCACTCCACCCACCACGGGAGCAAGCCGCGCCGCGCGCCGCTCGTTTCATCGTTCGCCGCCGGATAATATTTTCGACGCCAGTGCACGAGCAGGAGCAGTCCGACCGGGATCGCGTAGAGCAGTCCGCGCTGCGTCACGAACATCGCGAGCGGAATACTTTTCCACGCGATCTTATCCGCCTGGTAATCGGCGAAGTGAAACTTTTTGAAAAACTCGAAGCCGGCGAGGCCGCCATTGAAGAGAAATCCCGCCACCCCAAAGGCACCGCCCGAGCGATAGAAACCGTAGAAGGTCGCGATCGAACCGAGCAGGCCGGTCCAGACGAGCGCGCGAATCAGGTCGATGTGCAGCAGGAGCAGGAGCGAATCGAAGAAATCGATCCCGGCCGGATAACGCAACGTGCTGAAAACGTGGATCGGATTATCGGGCCAGAGCGCGACGCCGTTGGCGAAATACTTGATGTAAGTGATGTGGAGCGCAAGATCGCCGAGATTGTTAGGCGATTGGATCTTGAGATGGTTGCCATCCACGTAGAGGAGCCAGCAAAACGAGCGCACCGCGAACATAAGAAAGACAATCCCGACCGCCCACGCCCCCAGGTGGTAGTTGGGGCGAGGCGCCACAACCACCGGCTCTTCCACCAGTTTCATCCGGCGCCGCGCCCGCTTTGATTTCGGCAACGGCGCGGCCGGCGGCGGCGGCGCGGTTACCTTGCGCGGCGTAAACGGCGCCGTCCCGACCCAGGCGAAGATGGCCGCGGCCAGCCCGAGGAAGAGAGCGAGACCGGCGAAGCCTTCATTCAGCCCGCCGCCCATGATCCCGAGCAACAGTCCGATGACGGTCGCGAAATTGACGAAGGTCAGCCCCGCCGAGAAGAGCTTCATCGGGCGGGAGTGAGGAGCGCGGGCGGCCCAACGAAATCAGGCTTCCTCCCCGGAAAAATCTTTCGAAACGTTTTCGCGTTGAGATAGATCTTCGACGGGTCCTGGTAGGGACGAATCGTCATCGGCTCGGTGAAGTAACTCTCGTGTAGCTTTTTCTCCACCTCCTCGACCCGATCCTGCTGCACGACGAGGAAATCGGCGTCGTATTTCCCGGGCGAATTGTTTTTCTCGTAATAGCCCACGCTCGTGAAATCGCCCAGGAGCCACGGAAACGGGTAAGTGCTGGTGCGGATGAAATGGCCGACCATGCGGTAGTTCAACGGGTTACTCCGCACCATCCGCATGAGCGGCTTCATCAACCGGTTGATGTCGTTGTAGGTCTGCACATAGACATAGGGCTCGGTGTCCGTCGTGCAGTGGAAGTAATTCAGGAAAATAGCCATGCCTAACGACATCAGCAGCGCCACCCCGACCGCACTCCGCTGCATCGCCCGCATCACCCCTTCGCTGATGCGAGAAGCCTGACCGAGCATGAGGCCGAGACCGCCGCCGAGGAGAGCCCCGGCCACCGCGCAGGCGTACAATCGCCCCCCGATCTCGCCCGCGACCGGGCTGGTGCTCGAGGCAGCAATGGTGATCTTGACCGCTTCGGTCAGATAGTTCGCCCAGGTGACGGTTGCCGGCATCGCCTTTATTTGCACCCAATAACTGCACACCGCTCCCAGGACAAAACCGACCACGGCGAGTCCCACCGCCCAAAAAGCTTTTCGGGGAATCTTCCGAGCCGTCGCTCCCACCGCGAAGACAAAGAGGAACGGCCAGACCACACTGATGATGATCCAGGGCGTCTTATAATGGATGATGCTATAGGCCGCGAAGAGTCCCACTCCGTAAATCGCGAGATAGCGCACGACGAAGTTCTTGAAGAACTGACACGCCAGGCAAAGCACCAGCCCGATGAAGACCGGCCATTCATAGCGCAGAGTCAATTCCAGCCAGTAGGGCCACGGCTTCTCGTGGCCGTTGCCGTTCGAGCCCGTCTGATACCAGGTGGCGAAGGTCAGATAAAGGCCTTTCACCCCCGGCCAGTTGAGGAACGTCCCCGAGTAATAAAAGACGATGAAAAAAATGCCCGTGCCAATCACGATCGCGAAATCGACCACGTCCCATTGCTGCCGCGCCCGCTTCAGATCCGGCAGCGGCGTGAGATAGTGCGAAACCCAGAGCACGCCCGCCGCGATCAGCGCGCACCCGATGTGGATGATGTAGGTCTCCTTCGTCAGGATCATCCCGGCCGTGCCAATCCCGACGCACCAAAGATAACCGCGTGTCCCGAAACGCCAGAGCCCGAGCAGCCCGAGCACGAAAAGCATCGAGAACAGCAGCAGCCACACCTCGTGGATCGAGTAGCGTCCGTAAAAAATAAACGCGGGCGAGATCGCCATCGCCAGCGCCGCCACCCGGCTGACGTTTTTCCCGACCAACGGCTCAAACTTCAACGTCACGAAAATCGAGCCGAGGCTCGCCAGCACCACCGGCAGCCGCAGCGCCCAGATGTGGCGCCCGAAGAGCGATTGCGCGAGGAACAAAATGTAGAAATGGAGCGGCCCGTGATAATTCGTCGGATCGTACCGGTAGAAGCCGGTCCGCATCATCTGATCGACGAACCAGCCGTTGATCCCCTCGTCGAAATGGGGCGGCTTCATGCTCAGGAGGAGAAAGCGGAAGAACGCGCCCAGCGCGATGATTCCCCAGAAAATCCAATCGATCCGGGCGAGCCGCTCTGCCAGCGGCGGCGGCGCGACAATTTCTCCTCGCACGGTCTCCTCTCCGCTGTTAGGTAGCGCTCCGATGCGCATATTGGTGACGGGCGGCTGTGGGTTCATCGGGAGTAACTTTATTCGTTACATTCTGCAACATTACAAGCCGACTTCCGTCACAAACGTCGATGCCCTCACCTATGCCGGCAATCTGGCCAACCTCGACGGCGTCCTCGAGGAGTTCGGCGCGCGCTACGAATTTTTCCAGGCCGACATCGCCAATGCCGACCAGATGGACACCCTCCTGACCGAGGAATCGTTCTACGCCATCGTCAATTTCGCGGCCGAATCGCACGTCGACCGCAGCATCAATTCCCCGCAAAATTTCATCCACACCAACGTCGTCGGCACGAGCGTGCTGCTCGACGCCGCCCGCCGCCACGACGTCCAGCGCTTCATCCAGGTCTCGACCGACGAAGTTTACGGGTCGTTAGGCGAGACCGGCAAATTCACCGAGCAATCGCCGCTCGACCCCAGCTCCCCCTACTCCGCGAGCAAAGCCGGCGCCGACCTCGTCGCCCTCGCCTACCATCGCACCTTCGGCCAGGAAGTGATCGTCACCCGCTGCTCGAACAACTACGGCCCCTACCAGTTCCCGGAAAAATTAATCCCGCTCATGATCATCAAAGCGCTGAACGATCAGCCGCTCCCGGTTTACGGCGACGGGATGAACGTGCGCGACTGGATCCACGTCGAAGACCACTGCGCCGCCGTCGTGGCCGCCCTCTTCAAGGGCAAGCCCGGCCAAGTCTACAACTTCGGCGGCGACGGCGAGATGGTGAACCTCGAAGTCGTCCGGCTGATCCTCGATCGCCTCGGCAAACCGCACAGTTTGATCTCCTTCGTGACCGACCGTCTCGGGCACGATCGCCGTTACGCGATCGATTCCACCTTCGCGAAAGCGGAACTCGAGTGGCACCCGCTGCACAGCGCCCGAGAAGGCATCGCCGCGACCGTCGATTGGTATCTCGACCATCGCAGCTGGTGGGAAACGCTGCTCGCCCGCACCGAGCGCTTCGATTAGGCCGCCGCCGTCCGCCCCCTCGTTCCCAAACTCCGTTTGGGAACGCACTTTTGTCCCCGCAACTCCGTTGCCTCCCGCGCGCAAGCCGTTTCGGAACGCACTACCGCCAGACTACTCCGTACTAGTCTCACTTTCAACGATACATTGGACTAGCGCGTCGAGATTAGCCCTTAACGGCGTTGTGCCAGCTTCGCTGGATTATGATCGCTCTCGATCATCGTCTCATTCTGCCTCGTGGAATCGCGGTTGCGCCCGAAGACGCTGTATTCATAAGGCCCGCGCTAAATGACCGGCGCGACGGTGAAATTCCCGTGCGGCGGAGGCAAGGGAACGGTCCATTACAGGGTCTCGCTTCTCATTTGCGCTTTATTCTGAGCCATCCATTCGCTCACCGAAAGCACCCACAGTAAAGCGACATTGTGGGTGTAACCCGCGCAGGCAGCTTTCTTGCACCGGGGCGTGAATGAGGCCGGCGAGAAACTTCTCGATCAGGTAACAAGTCTCAGGATGCTCGACCGTAACCCCGGCCAAGGGACAACCCTGGCTGAGGATGCAAAAGCGGTCGTTGGCTTGTATCTCTACCTGGGCTGCGCCGCCAATCGAGTTTAATACCCGCGCCGCGCTTTGCACCCGGCTAGAGAGAGGCTTTTCGGCATCGTCCGTCCCAAATCGGGCCGCAAGCACATGGCCGCTCTCCGCAAGCAATCC
>JBDTCM010000019.1:0-4663 GCA_039923575.1 Chthoniobacterales bacterium | reverse complement strand
GCCGCTGCCGCCGCTCCCGCGGAAGAAGCCGCGCCGGCCGAAGTCGCCGCGGAATAAGCCCGGCTCGCGTCCGGATTGGACAACGCGCAACCGCGTCGCTACTCTCGACGCGTGAGACAATTTCTCGAGTTCATCGTTCGGCAGCTCGTCGAATTTCCCGATGAAGTCATGCTCTCGGAGGTTCCGAATGGGCGCATGACCGTCTTTCGGCTGCAAATGCGGCAGACCGACGTCGGCCGCATCATTGGACGCAACGGACAGACGATTCGCGCGATTCGCGCGCTGCTCTCGAGCGCGGCGGCGCGTCACGGGGAGAAGGCGACGCTCGATATCATCGAGTAGCGCGCCGGACGAGCAGAAGCTCGTCGCTCCGGAGGGACATGCTTCCGCATGTCCAGGCCTGGCGACGCCGCGCCTAACGATAGATCTCGACGCTGATTTTCCCGGCGGCGTCGACCCTTCCGCGATACATGCCGGAGGTGTTGAACGGCATCGCAAAGTTGCCATCCTTGTCGAGCGCGATAAGACCGCCGGTGCCACCGAGTTTCCCCACTCTAGCGAGCGCAGCCTGGGCCGCCTCCTGCACGGACATGCCCTTGTATTCCATCATCGCCGAGACGTCGTGGGCGACGACCGCGCGAATAAAGTATTCTCCGTCGCCGGTGCATGAGACTGCGCAGGTGCGGTTGTTCGCGTAGGTGCCGGCCCCGATGATCGGTGAATCGCCGATGCGGCCGAATTGCTTGTTGGTTGTGCCCCCGGTCGACGTCCCAGCGGCGAGATTGCCCGCTTGATCGAGAGCGACTGCGCCCACCGTTCCATGCCGATCCTTGTCGGCCGGCGGCGTGCTCGAGGCCTTCACTTTCTGCAGGGCCTGCCAACGCTCGTCGGTATAGAAATATTTCTGATCGACCATCGGGATGCCCGCCTTTTTGGCGAAGGCTTCCGCACCCGCGCCTTCGAGCATGACGTGCGGCGATTTTTCCATCACGAGACGCGCGAGGCTGACCGGATTGCGAATGTGCTGCAATGCCGCGACCGCTCCTGCGCGGAGCGTTTTGCCATCCATGATCGAAGCGTCGAGCTCGTTCACTCCGTCGTGGTCAAAGACGGCGCCCTTGCCCGCGTTGAAGAGCGGGTTGTCCTCGAGAACGCGGATGGCCGCTTCGACCGCGTCCAGACTGGCGCCGCCGCGCTGGAGCACGTCGTAACCGGCGCGGAGCGCCTCTTCGAGCCCCGCACGATGCGCCTTTTCGCTCTCCGGCGTCATCTCACTGCGCTCGATCGTGCCGGCGCCGCCGTGAATCACCATGCCGAATTTCATAGGCTGAGCTTTCTCTTGCGCGCTACTGGCGGCGAGGACGAGCAAATTGCAAAAACAGAATGCGAGCGGGAGTCGGAGCATGAGTCGATCGGGAGCGGCCGGCGCGCGGAACACTTGCCGCAAATCTGAAGTGGGGCAACTTCACAAAGCTCATGGCCACCGATCCTTCCCCATCGCCAGGGACCGCCGAGACGATCGTCCATGCGCCCGCCAACCTCCTGGCCGACGTGGGCGAGAAGAGTCGTTCCACGCTCCGGGAAGTGGGGAGTATGTTTTGGTTTCTGATCAACACGATCAGCGAAACGACTGATCGGATTCGGCGCGGGCGGGTGCCGTTTAAGGCCGCCAGCTTTTTTCGCTACACCGAGCGGGCCGGCGTCGGATCGGTCCCGCTGGTGGCGATGGTTTCGTTTTTTCTCGGGCTCACGATGGCGCTTCTGACCGGCTATCAATTGGAACGCTTCGGAACGGAACGACTCGTGCCCGGTCTGGTTGCGATCGCTTTCACGCGCGAACTCGGTCCGCTCCTCACCGGGATCATGCTGGCAGCGCGGATCGGCGCTTCTTTCACCGCCGAGCTCGGCACGATGCAGGTGTCGGAGGAAGTCGAGGCGATCGAAGCGATGGGCATCGGGCCGCTCCGCTTCCTGGTCGCGCCGCGCATGCTCGCACTTTTTGCCTTGACGCCGTGCCTGAGCGTGATCTCGAGCCTCGCGGCGATCTTCGCGAGCGCGCTCATCTCGCGCGCGTATTTCAACATCGCGTTCGTCTACTTCCAGGATCTCGTGCTTCAGGCTCTGCTCGTGCGCGACATCATCACCGGCGTCCTGAAAAGCTTCATGTTCGGATTGATCATCGGCGCGATCGCCTGTTACCGCGGGCTCACGGTCAAGGGCGGCGCGGCCGGCGTCGGCACCGCCACCACCTCGAGCGTGGTCACGGCCATCACCGTCGTGATCGGTTTCGACACGCTTTTCAACATCGTCTACATCATCTTCTTCCCGTGAGTGAGCCGTCCCACCACGTGGTCGAATTGCGCGATGTGCGCCTCGCCTTCGACGAAAAACAGGTTCTCAATGGCGTCTCCCTCAAGGTCGAGCCGCTCGATCGGCTCGTCATCATGGGCCAGAGCGGCAGCGGCAAGAGCACCATCCTGCGTTTGATCCTCGGCATTCTCCAGCCATCGGCCGGCGAAATCTTCTTCAAGCAATTCGAAATCTCGCGCTTGAAACGGCGCAAGCTCCAGCAAGTGCGCGCCCATATCGGGATGGTCTACCAATATTCCGCTCTCCTCAGCTCACGTGACGTGCGCGACAACATCGCCCTCCCGCTCGAAGAGCTGACGCAAAAGTCCACCGCCGAGATCGACAAGATCGTCGACGAAAAGCTCGAGCTGGTCGGAATGCTGGAGTCGAAACACCAGATGCCCTCGGAGTTGAGCGGCGGCATGCGCAAGCGCGTCAGCTTTGCCCGCGCCCTCGTCATGGATCCCGAGCTGATTCTGTTCGACGAACCCTCCGCCGGTCTCGACCCGGTCATCAGCTCGGTGATCGACGAATTAATCATCGGCCTGACTGAGCAATCGAAGACGACTTCGGTTATCGTGACCCATGAAATGGAGAGCGCCTTTCGCATCGGCACCCGCATGGCGATGCTTTATCAGGGCAAAGTCATCGCCGATGGCGATCCCGAGAGTTTCAAAAAATCGGACCATCCGGTGGTGCGGCAATTCCTGAGCGGCAGCACCGAGGGTCCTATCCTGGAAGGGAGCAAAGATGCAGTTGCGCCGAAATGAGATTCTGACCGGCCTGCTCGTGCTCGGCACGGTGGCGGTGCTCACTTTTATTCTCATCCTTCTCGGCGCGCCGGGGCTGTTTCGTCCGCTGGCCGTTTACAAACTTTATTTTGATAACGCCTCGGGCATCAAACTGGGCGCCCCCGTCCTCCTCGCCGGTCGCAAGGTGGGCCAGGTGAAAGCGCTCTATTCGCCCGTCTCACGGGACGAAGCCGCCCATGCGCTCGAGGCCGCGGGCAACCTCGCAAGAGTGACCGGCGCTCCCGGAGCGGAACCGGGCGTTCTCCCTCACTTCGAAGTCCGGATCGACGTGGAAGTCGATCGCTCCGCGGTGATTTACAAGAACGCCAACGTCCGCCTCATGTCACTGGGATTGTTAGGCGAAACCGCCATCGATATTTCCGGCGGCACCGATCACTCGGGGAACGCCGAATCCGGCCAGGTCTTCGCGGGCAATCGTGTGCCCGATTTTTCGGAAGCGGTCGCGAGAATGCTCGGCATCATCCAGCCGGTCGCGACCGAGGCGGCGGCGACCCTGAAGACTTTGCAGAGCACGGTCGCGAACCTGAGCAAGATCACCGACGACGACGCTCCCCTCACTCTCGCGCTCAATAATTTCAAGGTTTTCACCGGGCACCTCAATGAGCTCACCGCGCCCGACAGCAATCTCTCGAAATCGCTCGCGCACATCGAAGATCTGAGCAATCAACTGACCAGGAACGACAACATCACAGTGACGCTGGCCAATTTCCGGGATAGCTCCGAGAAATTGAAAGCGGCGCTCAGCCGGGTCAGCCCCGATCTCGAAGCCACGTTGCGCAACACCAAAGACCTGACCGCGACCCTGCGCAGCCAGCCATGGCGCCTGATCTGGCCGAGCACCAGGAAATATCCTGAAGACGAAGCGACCTCCGTTCCCGTGCGCAAGGCGACGCCGGTGAGATCGCGCCGCTCGAATCGTTAGGCGCGGAGGCGGAGAAATTGGAACCGGAACTGATCAGAGCGGAGAAGGCCGTCAGGCAAAGCGAGCAGCGTTACCGCGAACTGCTCGCTTCCGTGACGGACTATATCTATTCCGTCCGCCTCCAGGATGGAAAGCTGGCGGCCACATCGCACGGGCCCGGTTGCCTCACCGTCACAAAAACGATCATCGACTTGCACGGAGGACGCATCAACGTCATCAACCGGAGTGAAGGCGGCGTCACGCCACCATTGCCCGGCCAAGTCACCCAAACGGACACGAACGCTCATCCCCTTCTGGGCGGTTATCCGTTTAGTTTCAAACCAGTCACGCCGGACGGCTCGTGCAAAACATCGAGAAACACCTCGCCCACTAAGTGTAGCGTGCGCTGTCCCAGCTCATCCCCCGGTTTCCGCTGAGACAGCGGACACTACAAAACAGAGCGAGCGCGGCCCGCTGCCCTTTCAGCGTGTAGCGTGCGCGCTGTCTCAGCGCAACCTGCCGCGGCCACTCCACTTAATGCTCGCGCCGCCCCGAACTACCTGACGTGGGAGGGGCCTTTGAGCCCCGATCAGCCTTTAGA
>JBDTCM010000018.1:0-2771 GCA_039923575.1 Chthoniobacterales bacterium | reverse complement strand
AATTTGCCGGACAGCCAAGGAATCGACTCGAAGAGCACCGCGACCGCGGAGACGAAAACGATCGTCGCGGGCGTGAGCAAAAGATATTGCTCGAGGAAAATGCCCGGCTCGATCCGCGCCTCGCCCCTAACGAGAAGCATCGCCATCGAACTGAGCATGAAGCCGGCGATGAACACGGTAAGGAAAACGACGTTGCCGAGAAATTTCCCGAACAGGTATTCGCCCGAGCGCATCGGGGTCGAGGCGACGACCAGCCCGCAGCGCGTAACGACGTCGCGGCGGATCGCATTGGAGATCACGTAAAAGCCGAAGAGGCCGACGAAAATCATCCCGAGCGACGCGGTGCCGAGGCCGATCGCGCCGGAGTTGTAGATCGCGCGCTGGCCGTTGATCTGGATCAGCGTGCGGCCGGTGGAAGGATCTGGGATCCAGACGTAGGCGAACGCGCTCAGGAGCAGGAACACGATCACCGTCGAGAGGCGCCGGAAGCGGATGAGGAAATCCGCGCGCACGATCGCGGCGATCCGCGCGAAGCTCGCGCTCATAGCACCGGCGCGGTCGCGGCGCCAAAGTTCATCAGAAAAAGAAACGCGTCTTCGAGTTCGGGTTCCACCGCGGTCGCGCTGAGGGCCGGCTCCGGTCCGACGAAACGGATATGCACGCCGTCGGGTTTACGGATCGCGCTGGAGATTTTCAAGGTCCCGCGCAGTCGATCGAATTCCTCCGAGGAGACAACCGCGCGCCAGACCTGTCCGGCGCAAGCGCGGAGTAGTTCTTCCGGCGGACCAACGGTGAGGAGCGAGCCGGATTTCAGCACCGCGATCTCGGTCGCGATCGACTCGATGTCAGAGACGATATGGGTCGAGAGCAGAACCAGTTTCCCGAACCCGATCTCGGAAAGAACGTTCCGAAAGCGGACCCGCTCTTCCGGATCAAGCCCCGCGGTCGGCTCGTCGACGATGAGCAGCGCGGGGTCGTTGATCAACGCCTGCGCGATCCCCAGCCGTTGTTTCATGCCCCCGGAGAATCCGCCGACGGCGCGATTCGCAGCCTGGTGCAGGTTCACGTTTTCGAGCATCTCGCGGACCCGGGTTTTCGAGCGCACACCCTTGAGCGTGGCGAAGTAGGTGAGGAACTCGGTCGCGGTCAGGTTGTCGTAAACCCCGAAATCCTGCGGGAGGTAGCCGAGCTGCCGGCGGATTTCGTTAGGCCGCTGCGCGACGTCGACCCCACCGAAAAAAATCCGCCCGGCCGTCGGTCGCGTGATCGTGGCGATCATTTGCATCAGCGTGGTCTTGCCCGCGCCGTTCGGGCCGAGCAATCCGATCACACCCGATTTCAGTTCCAGCGAAACGTCGCGCACGCCGAACTGACCGTTACGAAATTGTTTCGAGACCGACTCGATCTTGAGCATGACACCTCCATCTCTGGAACCGTCGGAAATGTCGAGCCGGCATCCTGGTCGAAACTGCGTGGCGGCAACTTGCAAACCCGCCCCGCTTCGGAATGGTGCGCGATATGGAGATCAACCTCAGCGCGATCCAAACGGCCGTGGCATCGGGAAAGCTCCTCGAGACGAGCGCGCGCAACATCCAGCGGACCCTGGAAATGACGAGTTCGCCAGTCGCCGCGCAGTCGATCGCGCAACTGGTCGAAGCAGGCGAGTGGACGGAACTGAATGATCGATTTTACCGCGCCCTTGCCTTCGGAACGGGCGGCATCCGCGGACGCACCATCGGCAAGATCGTGACCGCGGCCGAGCGGGGCACGCCTAACGAGCTGGACCGGCCACAGTTCCCCTGTGTCGGGACGAACGCGATGAATTTCGACAGCGTCGCGCGCGCCACCCAGGGTTTGGCGGAATATTTGTGCGAGTGGTTCGCGCACGAGCACCTCGATGGCCGACCCAAGCTCGTCATCGCGCATGACACGCGTTTTTTCTCCTCCGACTTCACCCGCCTTGCAGCCGAGGTTGCGGCTCGCAATGGTTGTGATGCCTGCATCTTTGAAGGCCCGCGCTCGACGCCGGAACTCTCTTTTGCCGTCAGGTATTTGCGCGCCAGTGCCGGGGTGGTCGTGACCGCGAGCCATAACCCGCCGCACGACAACGGCTACAAGGTTTATTTCAGCGACGGCGCGCAGGTGGTAGAGCCGCACGCCAGCGGCATTATCGCCAAGGTCAACGCTGCCGGGGCGGCCGCGCCTAACGGATCGCACGGCGAGATCATCACCCTCGGTCGCGAAGTGGACGAAGCCTACATGGCGCGACTCGAGACGCTCGTGCTCGACCCGGCAATGGTGCGGACGCAACGCGACCTCCGCATCGTTTTTACCCCGATCCATGGCACCGGCGGTGTCATCATCAAGCCGATGCTGGAACGTCTCGGTTTCACCTTTGATGTCGTGAAAGAACAGGACCACTTCGACGCTCGTTTCCCGACGGTGCAATCGCCCAACCCGGAAAATGCGGAGGCGTTGCGGCTCGGCATCGAGCTGGCGAAAAAACGTCAGGCCGATCTCGTCATCGCGACCGATCCCGATTGCGATCGGATGGGCGTGGCGGTGCGCAGCACGGAGGGCGAAATGAAACTGCTGACCGGGAATCAAATTGGTTCCCTCTGCGCCTATTACCGGGCGAAGAAACTTTTCGAACAGGGCGTGCTCAACGCCGAGAACGCTTCTCGCGGCGTCATCATCAAGACCTTTGTCACGACTGATCTCCAGAAAGCGATTGCGAAAAAATTCGGCCTGCGCTGCGTCGAGACTCTGAC
>JBDTCM010000017.1:0-3963 GCA_039923575.1 Chthoniobacterales bacterium | reverse complement strand
CAATCAAAGCCCTCTAGTTCGTTAGGCCAGCGACGAGGATAGCAGGCGTTTCCTGGACGGCAAAAAACGAGTAATGTTCGCCAATTACAGGAGAGCCCGGGGCGGGCGATTGGCTCAGGCTAATCTGATCTGAGAAGGCTGCAGATGATGCAAATCTACGTTTCGAAATCCGGCCAACGCTACGGACCATATACCGTGGAAGAACTCCGGAGCGCGGTGTTGTCCAATCTCTTCCAGCCGACCGATTTCGCCTCGTGCGATGACGGCTGGACTTGGATCGCGATCAGCGCGATCGAGGGGATCGGCACTTTCGCCTACGCCGTTGCCTGCGATGCCGGGAATGATTTGCTGACCGTGAGTTACCGCGGCCGCGTCGCGCCAGGCGACGTCGAGCATTGCGCCGACGACATTCGAGCTGCCCTGGCGCAAATGACGCCAGGCTTTCTTATGCTGGCAGACCTCACCGCCCTGGAAACAATGGACGTCGCCTGCGCGCCGCCTCTCGAACAGATCATGCAACTTTGCGATGAGCATGGAATCGGCGCGGTGGTGCGGATCATGCCGGACCCGAAGCGGGACATCGGTTTCCAAATCATGTCCTACTTTCACTACAAACCTGCGGTCCGGATTTTCACCTGCAAAAGTCGCGAGGAAGCCACCGCTATTCTGACCAGGCTAATTCCCGATGCCGCCCAGAAAAATCGAATCTTCTGATTTGCGCAGCGCTGCCGCGATCTGGTTGGTCAAGGACGCGCTTGAGGTATGTTAAGAGTGTAATTTAATCCGAATGCCAATGCAGCTAACAAAAACTTCTTTTGGAATGTGGAGCGGCGGACGCTTCATGCATTTTGGTGAACCCCTGCCGGACGAGCGTTTCATCGAACTGATCCGCCTCGCTTACGAAAAAGGCATTCGCACCTTCCTGACCGCGGACGTTTACGGGGCGGGCGAGGCGGACACGCTGCTCGGGCGCGCGCTGGATGGAATACCGCGGGAAAGCTACTGCCTTGTCGGCGCGATCGGGCACGATTTTTACGAGGGGCAACGCGACGGCGCGAAAGGCTTTCCGCGGTTCACCAGCCCGGCGTTGCGCAAACCGGCTGACTACGCGAGCTACCTGCGCGCGGCGACGGAGAAATCGCTCGCGCGTTGTCGCGCCGATCGGTTCGATCTTCTCCTCCTGCACAATCCGGATGCGACCGGCTACACGGCCGATGCGGTCTGGAAGGGAATGGCGAAGCTCAAGGATGTCGGCCTAACGAATCAGCTCGGCGTGGCCCCGGGACCGGCGAATGGTTTTACGCTCGATCTGATTCTGTGCCTCGAACGCTTCGAAGGGTTGATCGACTGGGCCATGATCATTCTCAACCCACTCGAGCCGTGGCCGGGCAGACTCTGCCTGCCGGCGGCCGCAAAAACCGGCACGAAAATTATCACCCGCGTGGTTGATTACGGCGGCCTTTTCCACGACGACGTCAAACCGGGTCACCAATTTGCGCCGCGCGATCACCGCACCTTCCGGCCTGCTGGCTGGGTCGAGGCGGGCGCGGAGAAAATCGACCGGATGCGCGCCATCGCCGAGGCGCGTGGCCTGACGATGCTGCAACTGGCCTGCCTCTGGAACCTGCAGCAAAGCCCGGTGCAAAGTGTGGTTCCGACGTTGATCCAGGAATTGGGTGAGGGAGCGAAGCGCATCGAGACCAAAGTCGAGGACCTCGCCGCGCTCCCGGAGCTGACTCTCACCGCGGAGGAGTGCGCGCAGATCGCCGCGATCGGGAACAACGCCAATTGCATGAGTCTGAAAGGCGCCAGCGCGGAACACAGCGGTGATCCCCTGCCCGATCGCTGGCCCCTCAACGCGGACCTGGAAGCGGTCGCGGTCCGATGGAAAATCGATCCGGCCCACGATCTTGCGAGCGCGATGCAGCCGGCCGCAACCGGCAAATAGAGGCGGAGCGCAGGCGCGCAGGGATTGCCAGGATCATCGATCCCGGCTACAACGGCGCTGACCTGCGATGCAACCCATTCACCTCGGTCTGATCGACGGCGCGATTCTCGTCATCTATTTCGCGTTTGTTCTCGGCATCGGCTTTGTGCTCAAGCGCTACATGCGCACGAGCACGGATTTTTTTCTCTCCGGCCGCCTCATTCCCACCTGGGTCGCCGGGCTCGCTTTTCTTTCCGCCAACCTGGGCGCGCAGGAAGTGATCGGGATGGCCGCCTCGGGCGCCAAGTACGGCATCATGACGAGTCACTTCTATTGGGTGGGCGCGATTCCGGCGATGGTCTTCGTCGCGATCTTTATGATGCCGTTCTATTACGGCTCGAAGGCGCGCTCCGTGCCCGAGTATCTCAAGATGCGCTTCGACGAAAAAACGCGTGCGCTCAATGCCGTCACCTTCGCGGCCATGACGATTTTTTCTTCCGGTATCTCCATGTATGCGATGGCGCTGCTCTTGAACCTTCTCCTTGGCTGGGATTTCAACGTTAGCGTCTGGCTCTCCGCCATCATCGTGCTGCTCTACATCTCGTTAGGCGGGCTGACCTCCGCGATTTACAACGAGGTGATGCAATTTTTTCTCATCGTGGCCGGGTTCGCGCCGCTGGTTTATCTCGGTCTGCGCGATGTCGGCGGCTGGGGCGGGTTGCAGGCCAAGCTGGCCACCGTCTCGACCGCGCAAGGTTTCGCGCCGGGCGCGTTCAGCAACTCATGGAAATTCATGGGCAGCGCGGCGGACAATCCCATGGGGGTGGAATGGTTCGGGATGCTGATGGGTCTCGGGTTTGTCCTCTCCTTTGGCTATTGGTGCACCGATTTCCTCGTCGTGCAGCGCGCCATGGCCGCGGAATCCATGTCCGCCGCCCGTCGCACTCCGCTCGTCGCCGCCGTCCCGAAAATGATCTTTCCTTTTCTCGTTATCCTCCCGGGCATGATCGCGATCGCGCTCACCCAACAGCACGGTGCGAGTGGTTTTTCTTTGCCCGCGAAACCGGATGGCTCTCTCAACTACGATCTCGTGATCCCGATGATGCTCGGACATTACTTTCCCTCCGGTATTCTCGCCTCGGCCTGACGGCGTTGATGGCCTCGTTCATGTCGGGAATGGCGGGGAACGTGACCGCGTTCAACACGGTCTGGACCTACGATCTTTACCAGGCCTATCTGCGCCCGCGGGCGAGCGACTCGGCGCTCCTCTGGATGGGACGCGCGGCGACCGTCGTTGGCATCGCGGTCAGCGTGGCGGCGGCTTATTTCGCGGCGCACTTCAACAACATCATGGATCTGCTCCAGCTCGTTTTCGCTTTTGTGAACGCGCCGCTCTTCGCGACTTTTTTGCTCGGGATGTTCTGGCGGCGGGCGACCGGGCACGGCGCTTTCGTTGGACTTATCAGCGGCATCCTCGCGGCCGCGTTCCATCATGGGCTCACCCAACCGCACGCCGCGATGACTTTGGCGAAGGGCGGCTGGCTGGGACACGTCCTGCATGTTTATCCGAGCGAAATGGCGCAGAATTTCTGGACCGCGATCTTCGCCTGGACCACCTGCTTCGTGGTCACGATCTGCGTTTCGCTGGTCACCCGGCAACAGAAATCCGATGAGCAACTGCGCGGCCTGGTCTCCTCCCTGACCCCGCGCATCGTCGAGGAAGACGTCGCCTGGTACAAACGTCCCGCGGCGCTCGGCGGCTTTGTTCTTTTCCTGGCTTTGATCCTCAACATTATCTTTTGGTAAGCGCATGAAAATTTTTGATCTACGCATCCCGTTAGGCTGGCTCTTCGCCGTCCTTGGCCTGCTCCTCGTTCTCGCCGGACTGCGGGCCACGCCGGCGGCCGACGCCCGGTCGTTAGGCATCAACATCAATCTGATTTGGGGCGTGGTTATGATTGCGTTTGGGCTGGTCTGCCTCTGGCTGGCGCGCCGCGAAGCGCGACGGAGAAAAATGATAAAATGAAACAATCCTT
>JBDTCM010000016.1:0-5720 GCA_039923575.1 Chthoniobacterales bacterium | reverse complement strand
GGTCTCGGTTATCCCAAGGAGGAGGGCTTTGACGTTCGCTATCGCGTCTATCTCGACGTCATTCGTGCTGCTGCCGCCCGCGAGAAGTGCACGCTTCTTGATGTCGGCTGTGGCACGGCACGATTACTTGACTTGATCAAGGCCTCCGGCCGGAACGAGATTGCTTATCGCGGAGTGGACCTGTCTCCTGCGCTGATCGAAGCGGCGAAGAAGAAACATCCGCAGGCCGAGTTTGTCTGCGGCGATCCGTTCGATCTCGAGGAAATCTGGTCGGCCCGGCCGGACTACGTGGTCTTTGGCGGAATCTTCACCTGCCGCTTGCAGATGAGTGTGGAGGAGATGACCGATTACATGGTTCGCCTCCTGCGCCTTGGGTTTACGCATTGCGGGCGCGGTATCGCCTTCAACGTCATGTCGCAGCATGTGGACTGGCAGCGCGACGACCTGTTTCATGTGCCCTTCGATCGCATGGCCGAAATCCTGCAGACCAACTTCGGCCGGCATTATTTGTTGCGCGCCGACTACGGCCTCTACGAATACACGGTTTACCTTTACCGCGCGCCCGTGCACGACTGAAGGCGGGTTCGCTGATCATGAGCGTCGAGCTGGAGGTGCGGGTTCCGATCAGTCCTACGCCTGACTTCTTTCGCCGGGTTCATTTCCTGGCGGCATCGTTGCGGCAACTCGAGCGGAGCATCGGGTCCTACCTGCTCGTGGTCTGTGTTGGTGGCGATGTGGAACCTCACGATCTTTACGAGGCCGAGCCCTGGTCGAAGAATTACCCCATCATCTGGCGCTGGGCCAATCGCGAAAAATTCCGGCGCGATGGTTATTGGGAAACCAGCCGCGAAATTTTCCGTCAGCCGATGCACGGACGCATCATCATGTGCGTGGACGCCGATGTGATTTTCGTGCGCGATTTTTCGGATCTGCTTCAGGAATTGCTGGCGGCACCGGCCGTCGCCGGCGTGATCGCGCACGCTCCGCCGGTCCGTGGTCCGGCGCTGGTCGAACTCTGGCCACGACTCTGCGCTGGTTACCGGGTGCCGCTTCCTCCCGCGATTCACGAATACACCGGCTGGAGTTTCATGACGCACGACCGGATGACGCCGGTCTATTACAACTTCGGGATGGTGCTGATGCCGGCGGGTTTGATGGCGGCGGTGAGCGCAGAGATGGAACCGGCGGATGATTTCGTGAACGCCAATCTCGAAACGTTTTTCCGGTTTCAAATCGCGCTCACCGTCGCGATTCAAAAGGCGGGCTTGCCGAGTCGCGCGCTCCCGTTACGGTACAATTTCCCTAACGATCCGCAATTCGATGCCAGGTATCCGGACGAGCTAAGTGAGATCCGCATATTGCATTATCTGCGCTGCGAAATTGTCCACCGCGAAGAAAACTTCCGGAGCCTGGAGAGTGTCGCCGCGCTCATCGCCCGGTCGGATCTGAGAGACAGCAACGAAATCCTGCGCCGACGCCTGGCGGAACTTTATTCTCTTGTCGAGGAAGAGGAAGTGCGCCCCGCGTCGAAGGGAAATAGCATTGGCCCAAGATTGCGATCGATCACCGTGCCCGATCAGCTCCAGCGCAACGCTCCTGATGTCCTGGCGGATGGAGTGGAGGAGACGGGTGAATCATTACTGCGAGGGATGGCTCTGCGCATCGGTCGCACCAGCCTGGCCGGACTTAACCTGCTTGATGTGGGCTGTGGCGTTCGTTTTACCCAGACCCTGATCAACCGGAGTCTGCCTTTCGAATCCTATACCGGGGTTGAAGTCTTTCCGCCGATCGTCGAGTGGCTGAAGAGAAACGTCGAGGCTCGCGATGCAAGGTTCAAGTTTGTCCTCTGGGACGTGCAAAATACGATGTATAACCCTGCAGCGCGTCCGATGAACGACCAGGAACAGCTCCCGGTCACTGGCCGTTACGATATCGTGATGGGCTTCTCGCTTTTCACCCATTTGCCACCGCCGGACGCCGCCAGCTTGCTGCGGCTAATGCGGAAGGCCGTGTACCCCACTGGCTTTCTCTATTTCTCTGCCTTCTGCGATGACGCGGTAGATGAGTTCGAGGACCGCGTGCCGGAGAGCCCTTTGCTTAACGCCTACTACAACGGAAAATACCTCGAGAAAATAATCCGGGAAGCAGGTTGGGAGTTGCAATCCCATGCCGAACCCGCTGGCTACATATTGGATTCGTTTCTGTGCAAGCCGGCTAACTGATCAGTCCGCTGACCAACGATTTCTCTTCCTTCAACTCGGCCGCAGACGCGGCGATTTTGGCGTGGCTGAAATCGTTGAGCGGAACGTTCTGGACGATCTCCCATTTGCCGCCCTCGCTCCGGATCGGGAACGAGCTGATCAAGTCTTTCTCCACACCATAGCTGCCGTCGGAACAAACCGCGACGCTGTGCCAGTTTCCTTTTTCGGTCTCGGTCGTCAGGCTGCGGACGGTGTCGACGACGGCGTTGGCGGCGGAAGCGGCGGAGGAGAGGCCACGCGCTTTGATGATGGCGGCGCCGCGCTGTTGCACTGCCGGAATGAAAGTTTCCTTCAGCCATTTCTCGTCGCCAATGACCTTGTCGGCGTTCTGGCCCTTGATCTTCGCGTTGTAGAAATCTGGATACTGAGTCGCGGAATGGTTGCCCCAGATGGTCATGTTCGTGACCGCGGTGATATCGACGCTCGCCTTTTGCGCGAGCTGCGCCTTGCCACGGTTTTCGTCGAGCCGGGTCATGGCGAACCAGCGGTCGTGCGGAATGGATTTCGCGTTGTTCATCGTGATCAGACAATTGGTATTGCAGGGATTGCCGACGACGAGGACGCGCACGTCGGAGGCCGCGCTTTTCTCGATCGCTTTCCCCTGGCCGATGAAAATCTTGCCGTTGATGCCTAACAAATCGCCGCGCTCCATTCCGGCTTTGCGCGGGATGCTGCCGCCGAGCAGCGCCCAGTTCACGTCGCGGAAACCTTCGTCGAGATCAGCCGTCGGAGTGATCCCCTTGAGCAAGGGAAAAGCGCAATCGTGCAGTTCCATCACGACGCCTTCGAGCGCGCCGAGCGCGGGCGGGATTTCGATGAGGGAGAGGTGCACCGGCTGGTCGGGTCCGAACATCGATCCCGAGGCGATGCGAAAGAGGAGCGAGTATCCGATCTGACCGGCGGCGCCGGTGACGGCGACTTTGATGGGTGAATTCATAAAGATTCTTTAGCCACGGATGAACACGGATGAAACACGGATTTTTCCTCGGACTGCTATTTCTTCACCTTTGTCCGTGTTTCATCCGTGTCGATCCGTGGCTGAATTCTCCCCGAAACCTCGAGGAGGCGACGGACAAGCCCCAGTTGTCGTTGCAAGGCGTGACCGCCGCCCAGTTTCGCGACGGTGGCGTGGAGGCGGCGCGCCCAGTTGGAATTGGTTGCCGTGCCCGGGACGTTAAAGCGGTCTTTGCGCCCGAGCAGATCGGTAATCATGACTACCGCGATCCATGATTCGCTCCGAAAAAGCGCTTCGAAAATCGCCGGATAGAAGTCGCCCAGAAAATCCGTCGCTTCGTCCGGCGCGGGGAGACCGGCGAACTCGGCGATCTTCGCCAGGTCGTGCCGCGCCTGTTTCGCATGATCCGACGACCGGCCGAAGGCTTCGTCCCAGAGCGCGCGGAGCGGCTTGTGATCGTGAGTGGCATAAGTCGCAACCGAAAGCCGCTCGTAGGCGCGGCCCGGGATGGAGCGATGGTTGGGATAATTTTCCCACTGCGGAATCTTGAAACCGGCTATGCCTAACGAACGCAAACTCGGCCGGACATAATCCGGCACCGTGCCCAGATCCTCGCCCACTACTCGTGTCTCGCCGGATTCCTCGAGCGCGACGCGGAGGTATTCTTCGCCCTCGCGCTGATTGGCGGCACAATTCTCCGCTGAGCGATCGTCGCGCGGCGCGAAGTGCGGCTCGCGCCCGCCGGTCCGGGCCCGCATTTCCTCCCAGCTGAGAGGAAAAAATTCCTGGTTGTGACGCGGACGCCAGGGGAAGGCGTAGATGCGATAGAAGCCGAGGACGTGATCGATGCGGAAGAGGTGAAAGATTTCCTTCACGCCATCGACCCGCTGCCGCCACCATTCGAAGTGGTGCTTGCGCATTTCGTCCCAGTCGTAAACCGGGATGCCCCAGTTCTGGCCCCATTTCTGGGTGAATTTGTCGTCCTTGAAGTAGGGCTCGGGCGGGGCGCCCCCCGACCAATCGAGCCGGAATCTTTCGGGATGAGCGAAGACGTCGGCGCTGTAGTAGCTGATGCCAAAGGGAACGTCGCCCATCAGGACGACATCGCGCTCGGCCGCGAAATGCTTCACCGCCTGCCATTGCTGATGGGCGATCCACTGCACGTAGCAGAGGAATTGCCGGCGTCGCTCGAAGTCGGCGCGATCCTTTTCGCCTAACGAATCGAGCCAGGCCTGCGCCGCCGTCATGTCCGGCTGGGGCCATTCATCCCAGGTTTCGCGTTCGTCGTTAATTTCCATGAGGGCGCGGAAGAGCGTGTAATCGTGCAACCAGGCGCTTTCCGCGGTGCAAAAAGCCTCGAAGCTCTCGTTAGGCGGACGCTCCCGGAAGGCGGCGAAGGCGCGCTCGAGCAGTGCTCGTTTCAGCGGCTTGACCCGGTGGTATTTGACCTGGCCGCGGCGCAGCGCCGCGAGATCGACCTTCCCTGTCACTTCGGCAAAATCTTCCGCCGAGAGGTCTTCCGGCACGCCGGGAGCGAGTTGCAAAGTGGTCGGGTCGATCGCCCGCGAACTGATGGCGTTGTAGGGACTGTTGTCTCCGCCGGTTTCGTTGATCGGCAGGAGCTGGACGAGTTTGAAGCCGAGGGCGCGCGCCCACTCGATGAACTGGCGCAGGCCGGCGACATCGCCGATGCCGAGATCGTCCTCCGTGCGCAGGGCAAAGAGCGGAGCGAGGACGCCGGCGATGCGTTCGTTAGGCGTGAGGTTCATGTAGACGCTTCGCTCTGTGAAGCGCGGGTCTGGGGGTGGATTTGGTGGTGGTTCGTCATGAGGCGAGGCCTGCTCCCGCGCCTCCCGGAGGGAGGCGTCTACAGCGGGTCTTTACGGTCGCCGCACATTCCAATCTTCGACCAGCGAGGTCGGAATCTCTTTGAGAAAGCGCGAGGGGCGTTGAAACATGTCGCCGTAGCCGGCGTTGAGGCGCATGTGCGGGTAGGTGAGGTAAAGTTCGTCGCGCGCGCGCGTGATCGCGACGTAGAAAAGGCGCCGCTCCTCTTCGATCGCTTCGCGCGTCTCGAGCGAGCGGGTGCTCGGAAACATCCCGTCGGTCAGCCAGATGACGAAGACGCTGTGGAACTCGAGGCCTTTCGCCTGATGGACGGTGGAGAGATTGACCGCTTCGGTGTCGCCGGCCTGGTTCACCGCCGGCTCGGCGTCGACGTTGCTGATGAGGGCAAGCTGGGAAAGAAATTCGTGGATGTCCTTGAACTGGCGGGCGAAGCCGGCGAGCTGGTTGAGGTCTTCCTTGCGCAGCTCGTAGTTGGCGAAATTGGCCTTCGCGTAGTCGTCGTAAATCGCCTCGACGATTGCCATGATCATCTCGGTGGGCTGGTTCGGCTGTCCGTTAGGCGCGATCTCGTTGAGGGTGTCGGCCAGTTGCTGCCAGGATTTTTTGGCGCGCGCGCCGACCGACATCGGGAGGAGCCGATCGCTCCAGGAAACGAT
>JBDTCM010000015.1:0-5326 GCA_039923575.1 Chthoniobacterales bacterium | reverse complement strand
GTCCGGCGCCGCCCGTGCGAAGTCGAATTTCATCGGCGATGATGCCAAGGCAGTAGGCAGACGAGGCAAATTCCAGAACCGCCGGGTCCGGTTTGACCGCTTGGAAGAGCGTCCGCACGAGCCTTTCGTGCGCGAGGAATTGCTTCCGTAACGGATCGGGCGAGAATTTTTTGCACCCAACTTTAATTGTTTAGACCTCCAACTTAATTGATTGCCGTCCCAATCAATTTGTTTGGACCTCCAATCAATTTGATTAGACCTTTAATCAATTTTTTTGGCACGGAAACCGCGCAACTAGCTGCAATTCTTGTAGCATTTTGGCCGCACCGGCTCGGGTTGCCCGGTTTTATGGCACGGCGCGCCGAGCACGCGAGCGCGCGGCGATCATCGATGCCCTTGCAGCGGCGCGAACGCCGCCGGGAGTCGCGCCGTCTACATATCCCGATCCTGCTGGCCGCGATTAGCAACCCCGGCTACAACTTGGTTCGACCGGTGAGTGCGCGCGAAAGCGTGAGTTCGTCGGCCGATTCCAGGCCGCCGCCGGCCGGCAGGCCGTGCGCGAGGCGGGTGAGTGTGACGGGAAATTTCTTGAGGAGATCGACGAGATAATTGGTCGTCGCCTCCCCTTCCACGTCGGCCGCGAGGGCGAAGATGATTTCGTGAGGCGTCTCCCGCTCCACCCGCTCGAGGAGCGCGTCGATCCGCAGATCTTCCGGCGCGACGCGGTCGAGGGGTGAGATGCGTCCGCCTAACGAGTGATAGCGGCCGCGAAACGCGCTCGTTTTTTCGAGCGGCAAAATATCGGTCGCCTGCTCGACGACGCAGAGCAAATCGCGCGCGCGCGAATCATCGGCGCAGATCTCGCACAGCTCGGCGGTGGCGAAGAAGCCGCATTGCGCACACGGATGAATCGTGGCCCGGGTGTGCGCGATGGCGGTGGAGATGCCTTCGGGCTGTCCCTGGCGTGCCTGCACGATCCAGAGCGCGATGCGCTCGGCCGAGCGCGGGCCGACTCCCGGCATCTGGCGCAACTGCACGATCAAGTCGCGGATCGCGCCCGGATACTCGGTGCGTCTCACAACGGGGCGAGCGGTTCGCCGACCGGCGCGGGCTCAGTCGCCATGTTGAGGCAAAGCGGTTCGAGACGGCGCAGATACCATTGCAAGGGCTGATCCTGCTGGCCGTTGTCGCCGCGCGCGCGATTGAATTCCGCGAAGGCTTCGTTCCAGCGACGTTCGCGAAAAAATACGACCCCGGTCCAGAAGCAGTCGCGCCGGGCAACTTCCTCCGGGGTCGCTTTCTCGGCGAGGGCGAGCAGTTCGTAAACTTCGAGCCGCTCATGCGCCACCGCGCTGCGCAGGAAATCAATCGGCCGCGCCACGATCCCCTTGTTCGCCGCGCTGAAAGTGCGCGGCCCGAGGAGGATTTGGGAGCCGTAGACCTGGTTGACGCGGGCGAGCCGGCGCGCCACCTCGAAAGGCTCGCCGGAAACGACGATGTCGCTCTGCGGAGTATCGTCCCGGCGCGTCGCGACCACCACCCCGGAACTGACCCCGATCCGCAGATCGATCTTGCCTAACGACTCCGGTTTGGCGACGGCTTCGGCGCGAAAACTGTCCCGGAAAGCAAGCGCGGCGCGGGCCGCCTCGAGCGCGTGCTCTTCGCTTGCATTCGGAAAACCAAAAAGCACCCGCACCCCCTCGCCATCCGCGCCGTGCAGATAACCACCTTCGCGCAAAAAACGCGCGCTCGCGTAGTCGGTGAATTCGCGGGTCAACTGCGCGCAAACCGCGGCCGGCAGTTCGTCGATCAGATCGGTCTGATTGGCGATTTCGCAAAAAATGAAACTCGCTTCACGCGTCGCCGGCTCCGCTAAATCGAGTCCGGCACTTTCCGTCAGGCGATCGAGCCCTGGCTGTGCGAGGCGCCCGACGAAGAGGCGCGCGGTCGATTGGCGTTGCCGCCCGGACTGGGTCCGATCGAGAGCCACGACGAGCAAGGCGGCCACGGCCGTGGCCACGATGGCGGGCAGCGGCGCGAAAGAGATCCCGGCACTGCCGAGGACCCACGCTCCGCCGAGCAGATCGGCCACAACAAAAGCCACCAGGCCGGCGCGGCGGATGGCTGCGGGCACCTGCAGAAGCGTCCAGGCGACGGCGAAGGCGAGGATGATGACGAGAAGAAAACCGGCAAATCCGGGGGGCTCGTTAGGCGCATCCATCAGCTCGGCGAGCCAGGCGGCGGGCCGCGCCAGCAGGCCGCTCAAGGACAGCGCCACGGCAAAAGCGGTCGCGACCGTGCCGATCCAAAGAGTGGCGACAAAGGAGCGCTTCATTTCGCCGGGCGCTTACCCGGGCCATACGATTGCAGGACCAATTCGCTCAAGAACTTATCTGGCGCATCGATCGCCGTGGCGTCGAGAACGAATTTGTTCTTGTGCGTGTTCTTCTTGATCAAACTGAGGCCGAACTGGAAATCCTTGAAAAGATGCGCGCAGAGATCGCTCATTTTCATGCGCTCGGCTTCGGCGCGTTCGACGAGGCGCTGCAAGGCGGAGTCGTCGAACTGCAACTCGACTCCGTGTTCGCCGGAGAAGCGGTCGGCAAACATCCGCGCTTCCTGCGCGAGCGCGGCCTTTTCGTGTTGGTGCCCCTCCGCCATCAGCCGTTCGAGGACCCGCTTTGGTTCGCGGACAAGCTCTTCCGTAACGCGCAACTGCGAGAGGCCAGAGCCGGCGAGATGATATTTGTAGTCGCGGAATAATTTCTCCCAAACGGTGAGCAGGCCGCGCGCGCCGGTTTTCTCCAAAGCGGCCGCGGTCGCGATGAGGAGGAGCGCTTCATCCTCGAAACTGACCTCGATGCCATAAGCGCGGAAGGCGCGCTCGTATTGGCGCAGGATGCTGCCTTCGGAATACTTCATGATCTTGTAGAGATCATCGGCGCTCAGTTCTTCGCAGACGACGCGGACCGGCAGGCGCCCGATGAATTCCGGTTCGAAGCCGTATTCAATGAAATCCTGCGTGCCGACGTGCTGGAAAATTTCGTTGTCTAGCACCTTGAGCGGGTCGGCCTGGAATCCGATCTGGCCCTGGGTGAGACGACGTGAGACTTGCGCTTTCAAGCGCTCGAAGGCGCCACTGACGACAAACAGGATGTGGCGGGTGCTGATCGTTTCGCGCTTGGTCTTGCCGCGTTTCTGGAATTCGAAGGCGGCCTGAAGCTGGCCCTGGATGTCGTTCGCGCTCCGCAGCGGGACCTCGGTGTCTTCCATTAGCTTCAGAAGCGTAGTCTGCACGCCGCGTCCGCTAACGTCGCGACCGACCATGTTGGAAGCGGAAGCGAGTTTGTCGACTTCGTCGATGTAGATGATGCCGAACTGCGCGAGCGCGACATCGCCGTCCGCCTTTTGCACGAGTTCCCTAACGAGGTCTTCCACATCGCCGCCGACGTAACCGGTCTCGCTGAACTTCGTCGCGTCCGCCTTGACGAAGGGCACTTTGATCAGATCGGCGATGTGCTTGATGAGGTACGTTTTTCCGACCCCGGTCGGGCCGATGAGAATGACGTTCTGCTTGGCGTACTCGGTTTCTTCGGCGCGGATCGCGTCTTCGTTTTCGAGCCGGCGCAGGTAGTTGACGTGGTTGTAGTGATCGCAAACGGCGATCGAGAGGACCTTCTTCGCTTCGTCCTGCTTGATCACGAAACGGTCGAGATGCGCTTTGATATCGCGCGGCAGAAAATCAAAGACGAACTCGCCGCCGCTCGGTTTGGCGGGTTCCTCCTCGTCGCCGGCTTCGGCGCGGTCGGGCTGGGCGAAAGTCGCGAAGGAAACTTTGTCGCCAAAGTTCGATTTCATGAACTCGGAGAGCTTGGACTGCAATTCTTCAGGTGTTGGGAAAGGCGGATTTTGGTTCATTAAATTAATTGGGGCGGCGCTGAGAAGCGCATTACCGAAACTTAACATCCTCGCTCGGCATGTAAAATTGCCGACGCTGTAGACGCTTCGCTCTCTCCGAGCCGTAAGCTCTTCCGAGCCGGAGGCTGCGCAGCGCGAGTGTGACGCGAATCGGGCATGGCGCGCTGATACCCGCGTTTCCCAGAGGGAAACGTCTACATTGCAGCAGTGCCCGAGCGCGTTGCGCCTTGCATTTCCGGCGTTCCTGTGCTCAGTGGAATGCCGCTTCGGCAGGCCGCTGCGCTTGATGCGCATCCGTCGCTGCGCCAACTCATTTTACGATGCTTTATTTCCTGCTCGCTCAAGCCCCAACGGCCGCTCCCCAGAGCAGCCCGTTTAGTGGCACCACCACCATCGTCTGGTTCGGGGCCATGATCGTGATCATGTACTACGTCATGATCCGCCCGCAATCGAAGCGGCAAAAGGAACATCAACGGCTCGTCTCTTCGCTCAAAACCGGCGACCGCGTCGTGACCACCTCCGGGATTCACGGCATGATCACCAATGTGAAGGATTCGACCGTGACGGTGAAAGTGGCGGACAACGTCAAACTCGAGATGGAAAAATCCGCCGTGGCCAGTGTGGCTCGGACAGATGCGCCCAAAAGCTAATACACCATGAATTCCCTTCTTGAATTCTTCATCGGCCTCGGCCTCTTGGTTCTCTTTGGCTGGTATTTCGCGACCGATCACGGCTTGCGCAAGCGCCTGCTCGCGGCAGCGCTCGTTACTCTGCTCGTGATCTTCAGCATCTGGAGCATCTACCCGATCAAGGAAAAAGTGCGGCTGGGTCTCGATATCAAAGGTGGCACCTCGTTTTTGATTCGGCTGAAGAGCGACGACAAGACGCTGAACAAAGGCATGCTCGACCAGGCAGTCGAAGTCATCCGCAAGAGGGTGGATTATTTTGGCAGCGGCGAACCGGTCATCACTCCGGTCGGCACGGATCGCATCCTGGTTCAGATTCCCGGGCTCGATACGAACAAGATTCAAGAAGCGCGCAGCCAGTTGTCGCGGGTGGCGAAGCTGGAATTCCGTTTGGTTTATCCCGATAACGGCGAACGCCTGCGCGCGATCGACGCGGGGACGGAAGTCATTCCGCCGGAGTACCGGATCGAGACTTATAAAATGCAAAGGGGCGAAGGGCAGAAGCCGATCGAGGAGCGCCTCCTGGTGAAGAAAAAAGCCGATCTCGGCGGGGATCGCGTGACCCAGTCCAACGCCTATTACGGCAACGACGGCTGGACGGTGCAGATGAAGTTCGACAGCGAAGGCGCGAAGAAATTCGGACAGATCACCGAGGCGAATGTTGGACATCGCTTCGCCATCGTCCTCGATGGGGTCATTCAATCCGCACCCAATATCCGGAC
>JBDTCM010000014.1:0-4802 GCA_039923575.1 Chthoniobacterales bacterium | reverse complement strand
TTTGATTCAACAGAACGATGTCCGCCGCTTTACCGGGAGCAATCGCGCCATAACGATCGAGGCGCCCAAACCAGGCCGGGCCAGCGCGAGTCGCGGCCGCGAGCGCCTCCGCCGGGGTCAACCCATGATCGACGAAAAGACTCAACTCTTCATGCAACCCGATGCCGGGATAATTGAAGGAATTCAGGAATCCCGCGTCGGTTCCCGCCATGATGGTGACACCGGCCTGCTGAAGCATCGGCAGAATAGCGGCCAGATGTTCGAAATGCGCGTGCCGCTGGGCCACGGCGTCCGCATCATCTTTTGCCGCGCGTTCGATCCGCCATTCATAAGTCTTGCGCAGCTTCGGACCGATGTAAGCAAGATAGGCGTCATTAGCGTGATTATCGCGATCGAGAAACGCGATGATGCGGCTGCCGTTGAGCGTGGGCGTGACGGACACACCCTTTTTCGTGAAATCATGATAAGCCGCCATTGCCGTGGCGCGATCGAAGCCGGCGTCGATGCGGCGATTGGCTTCGGCGCGATCAATCCGGCCCGCTCCGAAATCAGTCGCCATCGCCGCTTCATTTTTGGCGCCTGCTTTGAAAGCATAATCGAGATGCTCGATTGAACTGATGCCGGCATCGATCGCCTTCTCCACGGTGTCCGCCATCGGGATGTGACCGGAAGTGCGGAGCCCCGCCATCTTTGCGCGCGAAACCGCATAAAGAAAAAGCTGAGGATCGAGCGTGCTGTCGGTGATCTTCACGAAATCCACCCGCAATCGTTTCAGCCGCTTGATCGCGGCATCGATGTCATCGCGCGAGCCGCATTCGATTGTTCCCTTCCAGATCGGTTTGATCCCTTCGATCTTCGGCCCGGAGCTGAGCAGCGTTGGGGCAGACAACTTTCCCGCTGCGATCTGGTCGCGCCACGCCAGCACCTGATCGGGCAGGTCACCCGAGCAATCCCGGATGGTGGTGATGCCATGCGCGACGTAGAGCGGCAGCAACGCCTCGTTCTCCTCGATCAAATCCGGACCGCCGCCGAAGTGGACATGCATGTCCCAGAGGCCAGGGATGAGGAAACGATTGGTGGCATCGATGGTTCGCGTGGCCCGCCAATCGCGCGCGATCGCCGCATCGTTGCCGACAGCGACGATGTCCCCACCGCGGGTGACAACGGCCTGCTCAGGGATAGTCCGCGCGTGTTCGACATCTATGATCGCGGCGTGACGGATCAGCAGGTCTCCGTGGCGGGGCGCACCAAGTGAGAGAGCCGAGATGACGCCAAAGGAGACGGCAAGCAGATTCATTTTCGAGGAAGCCGCACCCACGGTCTGGTTCCAGTTTAATATTTGCAATCTAAAACACATCTCGGCGCGTCGCCGAGTAGGTGGAGAAAGCAATGGCGCGAAAAGGGGGACGCGCCGAAGCACGTCCCTCGGCAAGCGGAGCGCTTGCCTTACGACATTCACTCCAGCAGATCGCGCAACGAGTTGCGAGGCCGCTCCAATTTGAAAACTTCCAGACCAGCGCTCCGCGCTCCGGCCCAGTCCCGCTCCGGATCGTCGCCCACGTGCAGGACCTCGTTAGGCGCGAAGCCGCTCACTGCAAGCGCACGCTGAAAAATCAGCGGATCCGGCTTGTCCGCGCCGAGCTCGCTGGAAAGAAAGATGTGCCGAAAATATTTGGTGATTGTGAGGTGCTCTAAAATGAAGCGCAGGCGACCATCGAAATTTGAAACGACCGCGAGCTCGAAACGCGCCGCCAACGTTTCCAGAACCTCCAGCACCTCTGGATAAAGTTCCCAGACGCCGGCCTCCGCGAAATGTCCGTAGGCGGCCTCGAAAAACGTGTCCCGGTCGAGCCGATCGATCCCGGGAGAAACCCGCTCGAGCAGGCGCTCGACCAGTTCGCGCCACCAGCCTTTGTCGTCGTCTGCGCGCGGCTGCCCGGTCGCCGGGCGGAGCGGCATTTCGCGCCAAAGCTGGGCAAAGGCGCGGTCCAACGCCGCGGCCTCGAGGGCGAGTCCCTGGCGCTGCGCCACAAGCGCATAATTCCATCCCACACTTCTCGTTAGGCGAACAAGGGTTCCACCCGCATCAAAAAAAATCGCTTTCGGCATGGTTCATTTCTATTCGCACAATGCGACCGCGAGCGTAAGAGTTAGCTCCGCGCGAGCGCGGAAAGATGAGCGCCCATCCAGCAGCCTGCAGCGATCCCAAATGGGATCAATCTCTCGGCGAAGAGCTCGCCAACAGCATCAGCCACGGACTCGGTCTGCTCGCGGCGCTGGTCGGTGCGCCGCTCCTGCTGGTCGCGGCCTGGCGCGGCGGAGACCGGCTCTTTTTCTTTGGTGTGACAGTCTTCGCCGCAGCGATGTTGCTCGTCTATCTCGGCTCGACCCTTTATCACGCCTGGCCGCGCGGCGCGATCAAGTCGGTCTTTCAGGTGATCGATCATTCCGCGATTTTTCTCCTCATCGCCGGCACCTACACGCCTTTCACCCTCGGACCGCTCCGCGGCGCCTGGGGCTGGACGATTCTCGCGCTTGTCTGGACGCTCGCGCTCGGCGGCGTGATCCTGAAAAGCATCGCCGGCACGCAGCGCGCCAAAGGACTTTCACTGACGCTCTATTTAGGGATGGGCTGGCTCGTCCTGATCGCGTTTCGCCCCCTCGTGCTCAATGTTCCGGTCACCGGCATCATCTGGCTGGTCGCCGGTGGTCTCGCTTACACGGGCGGCGTCTTTTTCTTCGTCAGCAAACGCCGCCGCTACACCCATTTCGTCTGGCATTTGTTTGTCCTCCTCGGAACGGCCTGTCACTTTTTCGCCGTCTTCTCCTGCGCCACCACATGAACACTTTGCCTAACGACACCTTGCCGGTCGAGCATAACGACCCGATCAACGCGCGCATTCTTGCGATCTCGGAGGATAAAATCGCCGGCTTTGTGCGCGAACCATTTTCGGAAATCGCGCAGCGCGCCGATCTGCCGGTCGAGACCGTGCGCGAGCGCATCGTCGCCATGTTGCGAGCCGGAACCGTCCGGCGGGTGCGACAGACTTTGCTTGCGACAAATCTCGCGGACGGCGCGCTCGTCGCCTGGAAAGTTCCAGCGGAGAAAATCGACGCGGCCTTCGACTGGATGTCACAGCGCGATCCGTTTTCCGGCCACGTCGTTTTGCGCTCGACCGATGCGGTCACGCCGGGCTCGGAGTACAAACTTTGGACAACGCTCAAGGTGCCGCACGGATTTTCCTTGCAGCGGCACGGCGAGGTTTTGAGCGAGATCGTCGGCGCGGAGCATTTCCGGCTCATGCCCGCGAAAGGCATCTTCACTTTGGGTGTCGGGCACGTGCGGCGAAAACTGGTCGAGCCGGGGAGCAAAGCGGATCAACCAGCGACGATGATCGTCGTCCAGCCGGCGACCCTGACCGAAAAAGAGTGGATCGTGCTGACCGCGTTGAAGCGGGAATTCGCGCCGGAAGAAATCCATCAATCGCCTTGGATTGCACGGGCCGAGGAAGCGGGCGTGTCGCTGGAAGAATTTTTTGCGATCGCCGACGACCTGACGAAACGGAAAATCATCGGGCGCTTCTCGACTTTCCTCGAGCACGTCAAGCCATCAGCCGGCGGGGTGCGGGTGACGCGTTTCAACGCGCTTTTTCACTGGGCGGTGCCGTTAGGCCGGGAGGTGGAGACGGGCGGAGAAGTCGGCCGTCACGAAATTCTGACCCATTGTTACTGGCGCGAAGCCGGACCGGAATTTCGCAACGTCAACATCATGGCAGTGGCGCACGGGACCGAGAGATCGTTAATGCTCGAGCACAAGGCGGCAATCGATCGCCACCTCGCCGACTGCCGCATCCCGGTTTCGTACACGAACGTCTTCTGGGGCGGCCGGAGCGAGATCAAGCCCTCGGAAATCTCGCCCCAACTTTATCGCGCCTGGCTGAAGCAAATGACGGCGCAGCCAGCCTAACGACTCGTGCAAGCTCTGACGGAGAAACTGCGCGCGGGGACCGATCTGCGCCCGGGCGACATTTCCTACGCGATCACGCTTTTGCTTTCGGAGAAAACAGACGCGGGCGAGAAAGCCGCGTTCTTGACCGCGCTCGATGAGAAAGGCGAAACCCCGGAGGAAATCGCGGGCTTCGTCGAAAATCTGATCGCGCGCGCGATCGATCCCGGCCTCGATCCCGCCAGCCTGCCGGGACCGATGCTCGACGTCTGCGGGACCGGCGGGAGCGGGCTCGAAATTTTCAACGTCTCCACCACGATCATGTTCATTCTCGCGGCCGGCGGCGCGGTCGTGGTGAAGCATGGCAATCGCCGCGTGACCTCATGTTGCGGCAGCGCCGATGTGCTCGACGCACTCGGTATTCCGCTGGATTGGCCGCCCGCTAAATTGCGCGAAAGCGTGAAACGCCTCGGCCTCGGGTTCATCTTTGCGCGCAGCTATCATCCCGCTTTTCGCGCGCTCGCGGAAATGCGCGCGCAATTGGCCGCGCAAAATCACCGCACCATTTTCAACCTGCTCGGTCCGCTCCTCAATCCGGCGCGGCCGGCGCGGCAATTGATCGGCGTGCACACACCACGCATGACGACGGTGTTCGCCGAAGTGCTGCGTCAGCTCGGCCGGGAGAAAGCGTGGATCGTGCATGGCGCCGTCGGCGAGGAAGGCGGGATGGACGACATCTCAACTTCCGGCGTAACGACGCTGGCCGAATTGGCGAACGGAAATGTCAGTTCGGCCGTAATGGATTGCCGCTGGCTCGGAATTCCGGAGGCGAACCTGGAAGATTTGCGCTGTGGCG
>JBDTCM010000013.1:0-2678 GCA_039923575.1 Chthoniobacterales bacterium | reverse complement strand
CCCTGCGCGAAGTCACCGAAGACATACATGCCGTTGAGCGCCGGAACGCTGCTGCCGCGGTAGACGAAACCGCCGATGATCGCGCTCCCATCCGCGTGCGTGTATTCGAGGACGGGATCGGTCAAGGCCGGATCGGGCGAAAGATCGGGCGAGATGGAGCCGTTGCTCGGGTCGAAGAGGAAGGAGCCTTCCTTGCGATTCCAGCCGTAGTTTTTGCCCGCTTCGATGAAGTCGACTTCCTCGATGTTAGCCTGCCCGACATCGCCGGCGATGAGCCGGTTGGTCGTGGCGTCGAACGAGAAGCGAAACGGATTATGCACTCCGTAGGCGTAGATCTCCTGCACCGCAGTGCCGCTGCCGATGAAGGGATTGGTTGCCGGGACGCGATATTTTCCGTTGGCGCTGACCGGGTCCGGGCCGCCGCTCGTCAGGGCAGGGTCGAGCGGATCGATCCGCAGGATTTTGCCGAGCACCGCGGTGAGGTCCTGGCCATTGCCGATCGCGGGATTGTGCCCGTCGCCGACGTCGTTGCCGGCCCCGCCGTCGCCTAACGAAATGTAGAGATAGGGCTCGCCCGGGCGAAAGGCGAGCTTGCCACCGTTGTGATTGCTTTGCGGCTCATCGATCCGCACCACTTCGCGCCGGGTCGCCGGGTCAGCCAGATCGGGATTGCTGGCCGAGACCTGCCATTCCGCGACCACGCTCTGGTGATCGAACGCCGTCGTCTTCGGCACGGTAAAATCGGCCGCACCAGTGACGGGCTCGCTCGTATAGGTGTAGAATTTCCGGTAGCCGGGGCTGGCGGGATCGTTGTAGCCCGGGTGGAACGCGAAACCGAGTAGGCCGCGTTCCCCGGTGCCGGCGATGAGGCGGGTCGAAACATCGAGGAACGGCGTGCCGAGCAGCGCGCCGTTCTCGATGATGCGAATCGTGCCGGATTGTTCGTCCACGAAAAGCCGGCAGTCGCCGACCGAGGTCAGGTCGTTAGGCGCGCTCACCCCGCTGGCGACGAACTGCAGGTTGATTCGGATCGGGCCGGTGGAAATGGGTGGCACCGGAGTCGGGGTGGGACTTGAGCTGGGAGCAGCGGCGAATCTCCCGCCGAATGAAACCTGATTGAGAAAAAAGAAAAGCGCTGCGCTCAATCCGAGGACGCCGTGACGGAGTGGTAAATTCATGGACTGCTATTTAGACGCTCCCGTTCCTGCCTCAGATGCCCAGCGCGGGTGGCGCGCAAGAACAAGGTATCGCTCAGTGAGTGTTCTGCGAATAACCAGCGAATGAAGAGTCACCCGTTTGTCACAATTCGCTGAACGCCCTTCGCAGTGGCGACTGGGCGGTGCGGGTTTGGAGAGATTTCCCCGGTTGATAAGATCTGCTTCGAGGCCGGCGAGCCCGCCACCAGTCCGGCGGATCTCCTGTGCAATGGCGCGCTAGAAAATGGCAACCGTCCGATAGCAGACATCTGGGCGGTCTGCCAAGGTCGGCGCGTGAAAAAATTACGGATCGCCTTCTGTTTGTTTCCTGTGGCGCTTGTCGGCGCGACTTGTTTTGTTCCGGTGGCCAAGGCCAAAGAGGAGGGTCGCCGGTTCACTTTTGTTTACGAGGCAACCACGGAAGAGCGAGGCGAAGTGGAATCGGAGAACTGGATTAGCTGGGGCACGAGCCCGCGGGCGGAGCGTGGTTTCAACAGTCTGGATTTCCGGCAAGAGATTGAGTTCGGCGTGACCGATCACCTGCAGATCGGAGTCTATCTGGCGGACTGGGGTTATCGCGAAGATCCCGCTGCGAATAAAGATGGCTTTCGTTACCAATCATCGGCGGTCGAGCTGACCTACAATCTCATGGACCCGAGCACCGACCTCCTCGGGCTGGCGCTTTACGGCGAAGTCCGCGGCGGGCCGGAGGAATTGGAATTGGAATCCAAGGTCATCCTGCAAAAAAACTTCGGGCGCTTCATCATCGCCTATAACGGGACGCTGGAAGCGAAATGGGAAGGAGATCGGTTGGCAGAAAGGGCGGGGGAGATCGCTCAATCGTTAGGCCTGAGTTACGAAATCTCGTCTGCCTGGTGCGTTGGTGCGGAGTTGTTGCACGAGATCGACCCGCCGGGCTGGTCGGAGGCGGCCGGCTCGGTCGTCTATGGCGGCCCTAATCTCTCTTACCGACATCGGAATTGGTGGGCGACCGTGACTCCTCTCGTGCAACTGACCCGTGCGGCCTCCGAAGTGGATGTCCAGACGCGCCTGATTTTTGGTTTCGAATTCTAAGCCTAAAGGGCCATCCCGCACGTGAGCGCGATGTCGCTCGCACTCGAAATTCTACTCTTGAATCTCCATGCCTGGCGACTGCGCGTTCCCTTGCGCCTCGACTTCAATCACGCGCGTGTTCGCATCGGAAGAAAGTGAGAGACCAGCAAGACGACGAACGTCGCGACACAGAGCCAGGCAAACCAATCGCCGGTGCGCGTGTAGAGCGTGGTCTCGTGCACGACGTTTACTCTTCCGCTGATCGACACGAAGCGACCCGGCACCGTCGCAACCTCCGCCAGGATGCGACCGCGATTGTCGCTCAGGGTTAAGAGTCCATTGCGGCCCGCACGGGCCAGCGCAAAACCATTCTCGACCGCGCGCAGGACGGCCATGCGCGAGTGAAGCCAGCCATCAAGGCCAAAGTCC
>JBDTCM010000012.1:0-5390 GCA_039923575.1 Chthoniobacterales bacterium | reverse complement strand
CCCGCTCGTCCATCGCGATGTCGTCCCAGCCAAATTTTTCCCGGTAATCGGCGAAGCCAAAGCCGTCGAAAAAATTCCCGCTCCCGACCAGCGGCATGTACCAGAGGCTGGGGATGGCGCGCGGATTCGGCTTGATCGGAACGTCCGAACTCAACCGATCGAGGAGCTGCAAGGCGTGAGTGTCTTTGCGCTGCTCGAGATGGGCGCGCAGGAGGTCGAGCGCCGGAAAGGTGACCGGCGGACTAACGAAAAGCACCGGCTTCACTTGCAGGCGCGAGAGGACGATTTCGTGCACCGTACCGACGCTGTAAATATTGGTCGGCACATAGGCGATCGTGAAATCGCTCGTGTCCACCATGCGCAGGTCGATGTGGAGTGTTTCCCAGAATTTCTCCGCACAAAGGGACCTTGCTTCGTCACCCGCCTGTCCCTGCTCGAAGGTCCACTGTTCGCGGACGTCGATTGTGTTGATGTCCTCCAGGCCGTATAGCTGCGCGCCCCGTACGCCCGGTTTGAACCACGGATCGAAAACGATCGCGCCGTGAGCGCGCAGGAAATCACCGATCCGATTGCGCCAGCCAAGTTTCTTTTCGTCCCCGCGCGAGGCGACAAAATCCATCGGCCCGGAGAGGTAGACGCGCGCGCCGCGCAGAAAGTGATGCTCCATCGCGCGAGCATAGTGCGCGCAAAAGAGAAATAAAAGTCGCGCCTCGCATAGGCTGGCCTTGTCGGAAGGGCCAGGGCCTCCGGTGAGAATGGCAACCGCCCGGCATTTGCGTGGCCGAAGCGACGTGATAGTCTTATTTGCCACGAAGATACCATGAATTTGCAGCGAAGCGGGATCATCGTGGCGACGGCGTTGGGCTTGATAGTTTGTGCCGGGAAAGCCTGGCCGACGACGATTCGCTTTGTCTCCTACAATCTTGATTGCGCCGACCAGGCCAGCGACAACAACATCAATGGCACGGCGCACACCGTGTCGACCGTGATCCAGGCGATCGGGTTGCATCATTTGGGGAGCAATGCGCAGCAAGTGGATGTGCTGGGTGTGGAAGAGTTGACTTCCGCGACGCTGTCGGACCTGGTCACGCAGCTCAACCTCATCTACGGCACCGGAACCTACGTCTACGACACGACGGTGGATCCTAATTCCGGCGGTGGCCCGGACGGGCTGATCTATAATTCGCACACCGTGCAGGTGATTTCGGCGCGGGCTCTGCCGATTGGCCAAACCGTGCTTTTGCAGGCCAGCGGCACCTACACGGCGGCTCATTCCGCTGGGGGAGGAACCAACGGTGTCGTTCGTGGCCCGGTGGTCTATCAACTGCGGCCGGTCGGTTCCGCGTCGAGCGCCGATCTTTACCTCTATGTGAGCCACGCGCGAAGCACGAGCGACAATTCGATCGGCGACGCGCGCTACGCTGAGGCCCAGGAAGTCCGCAGCGACGCCAAGTATAAGCTGCCGAACGGGGCGCATCTGATTTATTCCGGGGATTGGAATCTGTTCAGCGGGAGTGGGGAGAACGCCTACATGTGTCTTACCGGGCAGACCACTTCCGACGGCGTTAATTGGAGCGATACCAGCGCGATATGGGCCAACAGCAATCCGACGCGGGCCTATGACCCCACATCGAAGACCACGCCGCCAACTACCACTACCTGGACCAACGTCGCCGGTGATAACGCGAGCTATCTTTACGACGACTCGACCACTTCCCTGACCTCGCGCCTCGACATTCAACTGCCGAATGGACCGATGTTTGCCGCCTATAATAGCCAGGGGGGAATGCAGATCGCGCCAGACACCTCTGATCCGTTCGACAGCTCGAATTTTCCCTCCTCGAAATACCCGTTTGCGTTCGAGACTTTTGCCAACAACGGGACAACGCCCGTGGGCGGAGCGTCGAACAACTCCGCCAATCACTCCCTGGACGATCTAGCCAGCACCATCCCCAACGCCGCGACCGCCTATTCCGATGAGAAGCTCACCGGCAGCGGCAGCACCTTCACCGGAAGCGATCATTATCCCATCGTCGCGGATTATACCGTCGTTTCGGCATCTCCTCCCACGGCCGTTCTGATTGCGGAAGGGTTTGAGACGAACGGTTATTTCAAAGTCGAGCTGTTATCTCTCCCCAACACTGGATTTGAGATTCAGGACTCAACCGACCTGATCAACTGGACCAACCTTGGTTCCGGCTCCACTGACGCCAACGGAGTACTGATCTTCGAGGACACGACGGCGGCCGGTTTACCGGCGCGCTTTTACCGCGGCACCTGGCCGTTGCCGTAAGCCCTTATCTTGGGCGAGCGGATGAATCCGGTTGCCGCTCGCAGACGGAGAACGGGGTGCATGCACCTCATAGCGAAGGCCCAAGGCGCCAGAAACGGGGCCGCGCCCCGCGAAGTCGGTAATCGTCGGGCCAGGTCCGGGTAGGCCTGGCTACTTCCAGTCTCCTCGCCGCCGCTGGAATGCGGGTGCGAATTCTCGAGCGCCTTCCGCTTGTCGGCGGACGCACTTCGTGATCGCCAGTCTCGCTGCGCTTCGCGCTCTCCTTCCTCGAGTCGTGGCGCTAAGTCGTTTCCGGCAACCGCTGGCGGGCGCGCTTTTGCATCCGGCGGGAATTCTGGCCCTGCTCGGGATTCAATGGTTCGGCCTGGTGCGCTTCCTCCTTGGCCGGCCGGCGAAATGGAAGGGGCGCGCTTATTCGCCCCTCCTGATCGCTCTTCGTTAGGCTACTCATTGCGGTTGACGAGCGAGTCGGGCGGATGTTCAGTAGAACGTATGAAACGGCTCTGGCACTTTTGGGCAAAGTGGACGCGCCGGCCTCGAGCCGGTGCCAAACAATTGGAACTCAACCTCTGGTCGCCCGAACGCCGTTGCGAGCGAACGTAGGAATTTCGCCGGTGCTGCCGTCGCGCGCGGTGGCCAGTCGATCTGAGACTTGCCACGCCTGATCTCGGGTCGGATTGTAGAACAAGAATTTGACGAGGCTTATGCTTGCCTAAGCTTTCACGG
This sequence comes from Chthoniobacterales bacterium, assembly GCA_039923575.1. Taxonomy (GTDB): domain Bacteria; phylum Verrucomicrobiota; class Verrucomicrobiia; order Chthoniobacterales; family UBA10450; genus Palsa-1392. The sequence continues at coordinate 2,371 of JBDTCM010000012.1, read as the reverse complement.
CACCGCAGACTGCCCCGCCAATACCAGATGGCAGGATCCAGCAAAATCGATTTCGCAGTTGGCATTGGCGGCGAGAACGGCCAGGGCATCGCCTCCACGGGGGATATTCTTGCCCGCATTTTCGCGCGGCGTGGGCTGCATCTCAACGCCTACAACGCCTACCAATCGATCATCCGCGGCGGGCACACTTTCCTGACGATCCGCGCCAGCGACGCGCTGGTGCGCAACATGGGCGATAAAATTGACGTCTTTATCCCGCTCAACCAGGACACGATGGATCGCCACCTGCATCTCTTGAAGACGGGCGCCTGCGCCATCTACGACAGCGAGAAAGTGACGCCCGGAGAGGCCGCTGCTGGCGTGCAGCTTTGCCCGATGCCGATGAAGGATTTGATCAAAGGCAACAAGCTCGCGATCAACACCGCCGCGCTCGGCGCGACGCTGCAATTGCTCGGCATCGAATCCGAGCCGCTCGAGACGGTCGTGGCCCGGCAGTTCAAGAAAAAGGGCGACGCCGTGATCGCGGAGAACATCGCGATCGCGCGCGCCGGCTACGATTACGCCGCGCAAAACTTTACCGCCTTTCCCTGGCAAGCGCCGCGCGGTGCGAAACCGTTAGGCATCGTCACCGGCAACCAGGCGACCGCGATGGGCGGCGCGGCGGCGGGAGTAAAATTTTACGCGGCCTACCCGATGAGCCCGTCCACCGGCGTGCTCATGTGGATGGCGCAGCACGCGCGCCAGCTCGGCATCATGGTCCGGCAGGTCGAGGACGAGATTGGCGTCATGAACATGGTCATCGGCGCGGCTCATACCGGTTGCCGCGCGATGTGCGCGACCAGCGGCGGCGGCTTTGCCCTCATGACCGAGGCCGTCGGGATGGCGGGGATGATTGAAACGCCCATCGTTTGCGTGGATGTGCAGCGCGCCGGCCCGGCCACGGGCGTGCCGACCAAGACCGAGCAGGGCGATCTTTGGCAGGCGCTCGGCGCCGGCCAGGGCGATTATCCGCGCATTATCGTCGCGCCCTCGAGTCAGCTCGATTTATTCCAGACGATTCCGGAGCTGTTCAACCTCTGCGACAAATACCAGTGCCCCGGCCTCGTCCTGGCCGATCTCCTCATCTCCGAAGGAACGACCAGCATCGATCCGGACGAATTGAATTTTGATGTCGAGATTGACCGGGGCGAGTTGATTTTGCCTAACGGAAAGAGCGACGGCGCCAATCCTGCCAGCGGCTACGGCGACAAGACCTATCTGCGTTTCAAGAACACCGAGAGCGGCATTTCGCCACGCGCGGTCCCGGGCGTGCCCGGCCACATCTTTACCGCGGCCACCGACGAGCACGACGAAGATGGTACGCTCGTCAGCGATGAATTTACCAACCCCAACATTCGCCGCATGATGGTCGAGAAACGCGCCCGCAAGATGCAGGGCGCGATCAAGGACATCGCCGCGCCCAAACTCGTCGGCCCCGAAAAGGCCGATGTCACCCTCGTCGGCTGGGGTTCGACCGATGGCGTGATTCTCGAGGCGATCGAGAAACTCGCCGGCGAAGAAGGCATCGTGGCCAACCAGCACCAGATCAAGTGGATTGTCCCGTTCCACGCCGCGGAGATCAGCCGCATTCTCGCCGGGAGCAAGAAGGTCATCATCGTCGAGAACAGTTACAGCGGTCAGTTCGCCCGTTATCTCCGGAGCGAGACCGGGTTTGACGCGCACGGTCACATCCGCAAGTACGACGGCGAACCCTTCATGCCGCATCACATCGTCGAAGCCGTCAAAGACCAACTGGCGGGCAAGACGAAACTATCCGTGCCCATTCACGAAGTCCTTGCCTAACGAATATGAGCGCACCCGTTGCAACACCTGAAACCACCGCCCAACCCGGCCAGCTCACCAAGGAGACTTATCGCGGTCGCATCCATCCCGACTGGTGTCCAGGCTGCGGCGACTTCTCCGTCCTCGCTGCGCTCCAGACCGCGATGTTCGAGCTCGATCTCGCGCCGCACCAGGTCTGCGTCATCAGCGGCATCGGTTGCTCGTCGAATTTACCGGGCTACGTCAACACCTATGGCATGCACACCCTGCACGGCCGCTCCCTCGCCGTGGCCACCGGCGTCAAGCTTGGTAACCACGAGTTAAAAGTCATCTGCACGGGCGGTGACGGCGATGGCTACGGCATCGGCGGCAACCATTTCGTTCACACCATGCGGCGCAATGTCGACCTGACTTACATCGTGATGGACAACCAGATTTACGGCCTGACGACCGGCCAATGCTCGCCCACCAGCGTCAAGGGGATGAAGACCAAGAGCACGCCCCACGGCAGCGTCGAGAACCCGATTAACCCGATCCCGATGGCGATAGT
>JBDTCM010000011.1:0-5568 GCA_039923575.1 Chthoniobacterales bacterium | reverse complement strand
GAATCAAACGCGATCGATTCTCACGATTTCGCCAGCGAATGGCCAACCCGCAGCATCCCGGCTGAGACCGGCTCGCACCGGATTCTCGCGCACGTATTCCCATTTCTGCGCACAACTCTCGTCGTTCCGCAGCAAATGATCGTGAAATCCCGGCTGCCAGAAAGAGCGCAACTTCTGTCCCGGCACGGCCGCAGGCTCCCAGCCTAACGGCAACAGCGCCCCATCGAGCTGACGCTTCAGACCCTTGATCCAGGTGCCGAGCGTCGTGCCCGCGCCCGCTCCGAAGCCGACAAAGAGATGCACGTGATCCGGCATCACCACATATCGACGTACTCCCACGTGGTAGTCCGCCGCCTTGTTGCAATATTCGACCAATGCGTCATGCACTTCGGCGCACGCCAGCAGAGACCGGCGGCCATGGGTGTTGAACGTCACCAGAAAGACCGGCGCACCGTAGGACTGGAAGATCAGATCCAATCGCGGCGGCTTCCGCTTTCGCGTGCGTTGCACGCCGGCGTTGTAGCGCGCGCGACCCGGGCGCGCAAGCGTGTAGCGTGCGCTGTCCCCAGCGCAAGAAACCGTCCGCTGCTAACAAGCGCTCCCTCCCCTGATCCGCTGAGACAGCGGACGCTACACGATCAAACCCGCAGCATGCGCCGCTTAATCATCGCGCGTCGCCGGTGTAGCGTGCGCTGTCCTCAGCGCAAAGAATGCCCCGCCGCTAACAACCGCTCGCTCCCAGATTCCGCTGAGACAGCGGACGCTACAGCGCAGCGCGACCACGCTTCACGACTCCCGCTGACCATCATCGTCCGCCATCTTCTTGAAATGGAGCTGGCCCACACGGCGCCCATCCGTTTGCGAAACGGTCACCACATAATCCTCGATCGGCACCTGCTCACCCATCTTCGGGAGATGCCCTAACAAGTGCGTCACATAACCCCCCACCGTGCTGACGTCCGAGTTTTCCAGCTCCAGCCCGGCGAAATCCCGCAGCTCATAAAGCCCGAGCCCGCCATCAACCGTAAACTCGTGGTCGCTGATCTTGCGAAACTCCGCCTTCTCCGTGTCAAATTCATCCTGGATATCGCCGACCAGTTCCTCGAGCACATTCTCCATTGTCACCATCCCGACCGCACCGCCGTATTCATCCACCACGATCGCGAGATGAGCGTGCCTAACGAGGAAAAGATTGAGCAGCTTCTCGAGCGACATCATCTCCGGCACCGGGATCAGCTCCCGCCGGATCTTCATCAAGTCCGGCTGCGGATCGCGCATCAGCGGCACCAGCTCCTTGATGTGGATCAACCCGATCGTGTTGTCGAGATGACCGCGACAGAGCGGGAAACGGGTGTGGCGCGATTCCAGCGCTTTCTTCACGTTCTCATCGAAACTCTCCTCGACATCGAGATAGACCACCTCGCCCCGCGGCGTCATGATATCGCGCACCACCCGGCGCCTCATATCGAGCGCGTTCACCAGGATATCGCGGCCGATCGACGAGACCTCATCCGATCTCTCGCTCTCGTCCAGAATCAGGCGCAACTCTTCCTCGCTGTGCGCCAGTTCGCCTTCCTTCACCGGCTCGGTCCGCAGGACGTATTTCAGCACCCAGTTCGACGACGCATTCAAGAACCAGATCGCCGGCTTGAAGAGGATGTAAAACATCCGCAACGGCCCACTCACGATCAAAGTCGCCGGCAGCGGTTTGCGAATGGCGAGAATCTTCGGCGCTTGCTCCCCCAGCACAATGTGGAGAAACGTGATCACAGAAAAAGCGATCAGGAACGAAACCGAAGTAATGACCGCCGTCGAGCTGATCCCAAGTAACGCGAACCCCGGCTGCAGAATCTGCGCCAGGAACGGTTCGCCCACCCAGCCCAGTCCGAGGCTGGCCAGCGTAATCCCGAGCTGGCAGGCCGAAAGATAGGCATCGAGATCGCCCGCCACCTTCTGCGCCCTGGCCGCGCGCATGTTCCCCCCGTCCGCCAGCGCCTCGAGCTGGCTCACCCGGATTTTGACCAGGGAGAACTCCGCCGCCACGAAAAAGCCATTCAGTAAAACGAGCGCGGCAATCGCGCTCAGCTTCCCAAAGAGAAGCCCGGGCGAATCCCAGTGTTCGGAAATGCCTTCGGCCAGCGGCGCGAAAGCGATGAAATGAAACGTCACAAAATTCATGGTGCGGATGCGGGGGAAGCACCCGAGCCCAGCCGCTTCGGGCCAGCTACCAGCTCGACTTCGTCACACCGGGAATGAGACCGGCGGAAGCGAGCTCGCGAAACGTCAGGCGGGAAACCTTGAAACGGCGAATGAAAGCGCGGCGGCGGCCCGTCACCTGGCAACGATTCACCACTCGGGTGGGGCTGGCGTCGCGGGGCACCTGCGAGAGACCGATATAGTCTTTCTTCGCCTTCAGCTCCGCCCGGAGCGCGGCGTATTTCTCCACCGTCTTGCGCTTGCGGTCGTTGCGGTTAATCCACGAAGTCTTCGCCATAAGGAACGCGGAAGCTAGCGTGAAACCCCCATTGCGCAACTGGTTTTTGCTCCGGCGGTAGCGTGCGCCTACCCAGGGTCTCGTCAGGTTTTGGCCGCGCTTCGCCAGCTTCGATCAATCGCGTAGAGTGAGCTGTGTTTACGTTGCAGAGCAAAGTATTCCCGCCTAACGCGCCGGCTTTGCGCGTGGCGTTGGAGGAGAGTCTGCGACGAGTGGTGCGGCCGGTCGGCGAAATGGTGACGGTGGAAGAGCAGCAGTATCCAAGGCTGGCGTCGATTCGGGTGCTGCTTGATCACGCGGACGCGGGCGATCGTCCGCCGCCGCGGCCTGCGCCGCCGGTCGGGAAAGTGGAGGCGGGATTGGAAGTGGAGAATTTCGAGATGAGCGGCCGCCCGATTTTGCTGCAAGGGGCGAGGGTCGAACTTTCCTGCACGGCACGCGAGGTTCGGATCGGCCAAGGGCGCGACGCGGAGGGCAACGTGCTTCTGCTCTTGCAGGATGCGGCGGAAGGCAAGGTCGAGGTGGCGCTCGCGCTCTCCGATCTCGAAGCGCTCGTGCGGGCGGGCGCGAAAGTGGCCGCGGCCAAGCAAGGGGTGACGGTGGAGGAGGTGCGGATCGAACTGCAAGCGCGCTCGGAACGCGCGCTTGATGTGGTGGTGCAGGTGCGGGCGAAGAAATTGTTTCTCAGCGCGGCGATGCGGATCAGCGGGAGCGTAGCGATCGATGAGCAATTGCAGGCGCGGTTTTCCGGATGGGAATGCGTCGGCGATGGCACGCTCGGGACACTGGCCTGCGGGTTTATCACGCCGCAACTGGCGCGATTGAACGGGCGCGAATTTTCGCTCCTGGCGCTGCCGTTAGGCGAAGTGAAGTTGCGCGAGGTGCGGATCGCGGCCGGGCGGGAGCTGCGGGTGACGGCGCACTTTGGGCGCGCGGCCTAACGATCATCATTGAAATGGAGGGACGACCTCTGTGTCGTCCGTGTTTGCTTTCCCTGAAAGAGGAATCACGGACGGGACCCGCCGCGGCGGGCAGGCTCCGCCCGTCCCTCCAGAATCGTTGCGCCGTCCCAGCCGTGCGAATAGCCTGCGCAACCGATGAGCACGGGAACCCTGACTGATTCGACACCGAGTCGTCGGCGCGGCGATTTTGGGTTACTGGTAGTCCTGGCGGTGGCAAGCCTCGCCCTGCACTGCGCGACCAACTGGCAATACGGGTTTCATCGCGACGAGCTTGGGCTGCTCGATGACGCGCGTTTTCTCGACTGGGGCTACGTCTCGTATCCGCCTTTCACCGCCTTCGTCGCGCGCCTCGCGCTGATTCTTTTTGGTCCCTCGCTCGTCGGAGTGCGGTCCTTCGCCGCGCTCGCGCAGAGCATCGCGATGGTCTTCACCGGACTGATGGCGCGCGAACTCGGCGGGCGGCGCTGGGCGCAGGTGGTGGCCGCGCTCGCCGCGGCCATCTCGCCGATGGCGGTCTGCATGGGCACGATGCTGCAATACGGCTCCATCGAATACCTCTGGTGGGTCATGGCGGCGTATTTCGTCATCCGCCTGCTGCGCTCCGAGAATCCGCGCTGGTGGCTCGCCATCGGCGTGGTGCTCGGGATCGGAATGATGACGAAATACACGACGATCTTCTTCATCGCGGGCATCGTCGCGGGGATCGTGCTGACGCCCGCACGACGGTATCTGAAGAGCCCATGGCTGTGGGCGGGCGCAGCGTTTTCGATAGTGATCTTCCTGCCTAACGTTGTCTGGCAGGCGCAGCACCACTTCATCTCGCTCACGTTCCTCAACCATATTCACACCCGCGATGTCGAGATCGGCCGGACCGATGGCTTCCTCCTCCAGCAACTTTTTGTGAGCGCGAATTTGTTTACGCTCCCGCTCTGGATCGCGGGGCTTTGTTTTTACTTCGTTTGGCCCAGGCCTGAGCGATACCCTCCCTCCAGCTCGACGGAGTCTCGCTCTACCGAGTTCAGCGGGCGCTATCGCGCGTTGGGCTGGATGTTTGTCGTGCCGCTGGTTCTATTTCTGGTGGCGCGCGGACGGTTCTATTACATGACGCCAGCTTACCCGATGCTCTTCGCGGCGGGAGCAGTGCTATGGGAAGCGTGGCTCAATCAGCGTGGCAGGGTCGCGGCGGGAGTCGGATGGGCCGCGACGTGGGTAGCACTGGCGGCGGGCGCGAGCTTCAGCGCGGTTACGATGATGCCGCTCGCACGGATCAATTCGGCCGGCTGGCGCCTAACGAGCAAGATCCACGACAATTTCTCCGAGCAAATCGGCTGGCCGGAGCTGGCCCAAACGGTCGCGGACATCTATGCCAGGATTCCCGAGGCGGAAAAACCGCGCACCGCCATTCTCGCCGGCAATTACGGCGAGGCGGGCGCGATCGATCTCTATGGCCGCCCGTATGGACTGCCGGAGGTGATCAGCGGGATTAACACCTATTGGTGGCGCGGCTACGGTGACCCGTCACCCGAGGTCGTCATCCTGGTGGGCTTTTCCCGCGAAGACGCGGAAAGTTTCGCCGACCAGGTCGAGTTGGCGGGGCACATCACCAATCCGTATGCCGTGCTCAACGAGGAGACACGGGATCATCCCGATATTTTTGTCTGCCGCGGATTGAAAAAGCCGTGGCCGGAGTTTTGGAAAAAATTCCAGCGCTTCGGCTAGCGATTGACGTGTTCAAGGCGAGGTTGAGCGACGAATGACGAAGCGGTCCGCGTCCAGCAGACCCCGCCTGACGATATGCTGATCAAGATCGGATTTGAGATTGAGTTTGAGTTGCGCGGCCCCACCCCCATGGTCCTGATGCTCTTCGTGCATCCCTCGCGCGAAGCCGACTTGCGCAGCGCGCAGGAATTGCGGGTCGAGCCGGAGCTTCCGGTTTCGTATTACACCGACCTTTTCGGGAACCGTTGCGCGCGGCTTCTGGCGCCTGCGGGCAACCTCCGCCTCGGCCTCGAGACGCTGATCGAAGACAGCGGCGAGCTCGATCCGCAATCGCCCGATGCGATGCAGCACAAGATCGAGAATTTGCCGGACGAGACGCTCGCTTTTCTCATG
>JBDTCM010000010.1:0-2865 GCA_039923575.1 Chthoniobacterales bacterium | reverse complement strand
ACTCTACACCTCCTTTGGGGGGAAACTCCGCCTGATTCGGGGGGCGCCGCTTTCATCTCCCGCGACTTGCGGTATTTTACGCGCCACATGATCCGCTCTCTGGCATTCGCTGTGCTTTTTCTGGTCGGAACCACGGCGCGCGGTCAGATCCAGGTGGATCTGAAATTCAAGCGCCTCCAATACATCGCCTTCGAACCTGTGCTTGCGACGGTCACCATCACTAACCTTGCCGGGCGCGACATAGAGTTGCGCGACGACGGCGACCAGCCCTGGTTCGGCTTCGAAGTCACGGCCAATGAAGGCCGCACCCTCGCCCCGCTCCCACATCCGCCGGAGCCACCCTTACAGCTCGCGGCCGGCGCTTCCGTCACTCGCAGGATTAATCTCACGCCCCTCTTTCCGGTGACCGATCTCGGGGTCTATCACGTGCGCCCGCATGTCTTCTTAGCGGATCTGAACAAGTTTTTCTATGCGCGCGCCAAGGTTTTCGAGGTCACTTCCGCGCGTCCCATCTGGCAGCAAACGGTGGGCGACCCGGCGAGCAACGGCGCCCGCACCTACTCACTCATGACCAATCGGTTTCCCGATCACACTTCGCTTTATGTGCGGGTGGAGGACAAACAGAACAGCCTCGTCTACGCCACCTACTCGTTAGGCCGGGTCATTTCCTTCGACGAACCGCATGCCGAGGTGGACCGGAAAAATCGGCTCCACGTCCTGCAATGTTCCGCGCCCCGCATCTGGTCCTACTCGGTCGTCGATCTCGACGGCCGCCTGTTGAAACACGAGAACTACGCCCAAACCCGCAGCGCACCCCGGCTGCGCCGCGCGACCGACGGCACCGTCGCCGTCGCCGGCGGAACGCTCGATACGCCCGTGGCGCCGGCCGCCGCGGGGAAAGCCGTTCCGAAATTGTCCGATCGGCCGGCGGATTTACCGCCGGAAGACTAACGAGCGATGGCAGCGTTTTTCTCACGCGCTCCCCGGCGCGGCCTATTCCTCGTCTCCATCGCTCTGACGGTGGCGCTGCTCACCTTGCTCGTGCCGCCCGCCTGGCCGGCGAGCCGGAATTTTTCCACGGTCGTGATTGATCCAGGGCACGGCGGATTCGATCGCGGCGGAATCCCCGGGCAGGATGTTTCCGAGAAAGCCATGGCGCTGGATGTCTCCCTCCGGCTCGCCCGGAAACTTCGGGCCGCGGGTTATCGAGTCGTCATGACGCGGGATAGCGATGTTTTTGTCCCTCTCGGCGAACGGGTGAGAATCGCCAACAGCTATCGCGACGCCGTCTTCGTCTGCATCCATTTCAACTCCGCCACGCGTGCCAATGCGAACGGGATTGAGACCTATTACTACTCCAATCAAAGTGCCGCGCTCGCGGCGGCGATTCATCGCCAGGTCGTGGCGGGCACCACGAGCGACAATCGTGGCATCCGCCGGCGCGGTTACTATGTCCTGCGACGAACGAACATCCCCGCGGTCCTCGTGGAATGCGGATTTCTGACCAACCCCTGGGAAGCGCGGCTCGCGCTGCAAAGCGATTATCGCGATCGCCTCGCCACTCAAATCGCCGCCGGAATCATGGGCAAATCCCCGCCCCGCAATCGACCGGTCGTGGCCGGTCTGACTCACGTCACGCCCCCGATCCGACAGCCCTTCAACTTCAACGATTTCGTCCGCGCGGAGCCGGAACGGCAGCCGACCCATCGCACCAGCCGCAGTTCCAAAAAGAAGAGCAGCAGCAAGAAATCCTCGAAAAAGAAAAGCTCGAGTAGCACCAAGAAGAAGAGCACGAGCAAGAAAAAGAGTTCGACCAGCACGACGAAGAAGAAGAAAAAGAAAAAGGCGGACCCCGACGAATAAATTGCACTCGCCCATCATCACTCCGGCGCAAATGCGCACGGTCGAAGAAAGCGCCTTCGCGCGCGGCATCACGGCGGAGAATTTGATGGAGCAGGCCGGCGCCGGAATCGCCCGCGCCATCCGCAAATTCTTTCCGCACCCTGGGCAGTGCCTCGTCTTCGCCGGGAAGGGGCACAATGCCGGCGACGCCTTCGTCGCCGCGCGCTGGCTGGCAGAGGCGGGCTGGCAAATCGAGACCCCCCTCGTTTTTCCGGAGAAGGAGCTGAGTCCCCTAACGAGTCAGAAACTAAACGCGCTCCGCGCACAAGAATGTGGGAGGGGCCTTTGCGCCCCGATTGCAGCCATCCCGGGGGTCGCGGCCCAAAGGCCCCTCCCACATTGTCCGACGATCATCCTCGACGGCCTGCTCGGTCTCGGCGCTCATCCGCCGCTGCGCGAACCGATTCGCGCCGCCTGCCGCGAGATCAACTCGTTAGGTCAAATTGGCGCGACTGTTTTCGCAGTCGATCTTCCTTCTGGGTTGGACGGCGGTTCGGGCGAAGCCGACCCCGACTGCGTCGTCGCTGATTTCACCATCACGGTGGGCTGCGCGAAAAGCGGTTTGGTCGCCGACGCCGCGATCGATTTTGTCGGCCGGCTCGAGGTCGTCGTCCTCGACGAGCTGCGGAGGGACGAGCTTCTCTCCGAGCCGTCGGCTCTACAGAGCCAGAGGCCGCTCGTCCAGGAACTGGCCATCCCGGAATCCTTGCGCGGCCTCATGCCGCGACGAAATTTTTCATCCTACAAGAATCAGTTCGGCCGCATTGGGATCGTCGCCGGCTCGCGCGGTTTCACCGGCGCGGCGGTCATGTGCTCGTTAGGCACGCTCCGCGTCGGGGCCGGTCTGGTCGAGCTTTTCGTCCCGGAGGAAATTTACGAAATCATCGCCTGCGCGGCCGCGCCTGAAGTGATGGTAAAGCCGGTCTCGTCCTATGCGAAATTACTCGAGGAGCCGATTGACGT
>JBDTCM010000009.1:0-4570 GCA_039923575.1 Chthoniobacterales bacterium | reverse complement strand
CTCGCACAAACGAAAGGATCGCCAAAATGAATGCGAAACCACCGCGGCCGCTTCACCCCAAGGTCGGGATTGGCCACGTCCATCTGAAGGTCGCGGACCTGGATCGCGCGCTCGGGTTTTACCGGGATGTTCTCGGCTTTGAGCTCACGCAACGCTATGGACAACTGGCGGCGTTCCTTTCCGCCGGCGGCTACCATCATCACATCGGGCTAAACACCTGGGAAAGCGCGGGCGGCTCGCCGCCACCGGCGGGCGCGACCGGTCTTTACCATCTGGCGATTCTTTATCCGACGCGGGCGGAACTGGCCGATGCGCTTCGTCGTCTTATCGAAGGCGGGGTTCCGTTGGAAGGCGCGTCCGATCACGGCGTGAGCGAAGCGCTTTACCTGCGCGATCCGGATGGCAACGGGGTGGAGCTCTACTGGGATCGGCCTAACGAGCAGTGGCCGCGCACGCCCGCGGGCGAACTGGCGATGTTTACGAAACCGCTCGACCTCGACGCGCTCCTCAAACTCGCGCCAGAGAAATAATTCAGAGAAATTCTTCACTAAGAGAATTGTCACGAACGACCCCGCAAGCCATTCTACACGATCTGATGTCGGTGCTCTCTTTTTCCCGTTCCTCGTCCTGGTCGCCAGGCGCAGTTGGCGCTTCCGCGTCCGACGCGACCCTGGCGCCCGCTCCCTCGTCGGATCATTATCAACCGCAATTTGATGGATTGCGCGCGCTCGCGGTGCTGACGGTCATGGCCGATCATTTCAGCAATGATGTGCCTGATTTCCCGTTGCCAGATTGGATCCATCTCGGTTCGACGGGGGTGCGACTCTTCCTTGTCTTAAGCGGCTATTTCATCACCGCGTCCGAATCGAGGCCGGAAACTTATCAACCCGGACCGCGATTAGCTCATTTTATTGGCGCCGCCTCCTCCGCATCTTACCTGCGTATGTGGCCTTTGCGGCGATCGCATTGATTCTTGACCTGGGCTCAATCCGCGAAAGCTGGGCCTGGGTTTTTACGGGCACGGTCAATTGGTTCATCGCCTGGCAGAACGAGTGGCCGCTCACGGTCTCGCATCTTTGGTCGATTTGCGTGCAGGAACAGTTTTATCTTTTTTGGCCGCTGCTCATTCTCTTCCTGCCGCGCAAATGGATGATGCAGATAATCATCTCAGTGGCGCTGGCGGGAATCGCATTTCGAATTGGCTGCGTGATTTTTTCCGTTCCGATGATCGCGCGCTGGGTTCTGCCATTCGGCAGCCTCGACTCGCTCGCGGCGGGCGCGGCTCTCGGGTGGTACGGGGGGCGGTTGCGGGCCAGCCGCGCCGGCTGGTTGATCGCGGCGCTCTGGCGCTGCGGCGACGCGACGCAGTTAAGGTCCGTGCTGGTGGAACCGCTCGAAGCCGGCGCATTTGTAATCTTGGTGGCGCGCACGGCGACTGGATTTGATGGTCTTGTCGCCCGCTTCCTGATGCTGCCCGTGCTCGTCTTTGCCGGACGGATCAGTTACGGCCTCTACATTTATCACATCCTCGTGGCGATGCTCTATCAACGCTGGTTGCCGATGCCGATGCAATGGCTGCTCGCCAACCCGTCGCTTCGCCTGGTCATTTTCGGAACTTCGACCCTGCTGGTCGCGGCTGTGTCGTGGCGAATACTTGAACAACCTGTGAACCGTTTTCGCCGCAAGAAAACCCGGGCCGTGCTCGGACCAGTAGCGAGAGAAGTTCCCGTGATCGGCAGTGACGCGCCGCTACCGCCCGACGAAGATAACTGGGCCTATCGGTCGCGGAAGCAGTTATTGCCCTCCTGATCGGCCGTTCGAGAACGGTGGCCGTTGCGCGAACGCGTGCGAAATGAGCGCTATTTCTTCTGGGTGACCTTTATGGGCGGTTCTTTTTTCGCCCAGGAAGGTGCGACCGTGACGTATTTTCCGGTCTTCACCTGGATGTAGTACTCGAGCGCGTTCATTTCCGGATCGCTTAACTCCTTCGCGAGCCTTTTCGGGTCGATTTTTTGCCGATCGGCCGCCGGCAGGGCCGGTTGCAGGATCTTCAGACGGTGCGCCTTTTCCGCGACATGAGTGTCGGCGGCTTTTTCGAATTTGTAGGTGCCGTTGTAGATCGCCTGCCCGAGGTTGTAGGGACCTTGGACGATCATCACCTGCGGCGTCGCGGCGACCGTCGCGGGCGGCGGGCGGCGCAGATTGCCGGGTTCGCCGGGGAGGGGGTCGGAGCCGTCCGGGGTGTCGTTTCCTGCGCCAAAGGCGAGGGACGGAATGAGGATGGTGAGGGCCGCAACATGGAAAGCTATCAATCTTGGTCGCATGCGAAAAAGATACGCACAGAGTGGGAATGAAGCACGCCATTTTAAAGTTCAACCCAGCGGGCTGTAAATACGCGGCGCTTGAGGAGCGTTCGTGACTCCGTCATTCTCGATCGACCATGCGTAATCCACATCACGGACGGAAGATTGCGCTCGGCTTTTTCGCGTCGGGCTGGGTGGCTTGCGCCGCCGCATTTCTCCTTCCTGGCCTGGCGGAGGGCAGCTGGGTTCGGACAGCCCTGTTCAACTACGGGCTCTCCGCGATCGTCTTTGGCGGGGGCACGGCGTTGTTCCGTCATTTCGACGTGCGGGCGAAGGCAGCGCTCGCGCGCGGGGAAGACATCATTGCCCGTTGGCGGGTCGAGCCGGAGGCGTGGCGCGAATTTGTCGAGTTGGATCGCGGCTCGAGCGGGGAAACGGATGGCTTGCCTAACGAACTCTCGCTGCCGGAAGCGGTGCCGGAAAACGGTGTCGAAGTGATCGCGGGGAAGAACGCAGTCCAGATCGGCGAAAGCATTCATCGGTTGACTGGCGGCCTGCCGGAGGTGGACGGCGGCGACTTTGATCGAGAGCCGGCCGGCGGTGATCGACCTGCAACTCTATTATCCGGGCGGTGGACACGGCGCTTCGGGCGTCCCGCATTCGGCACGCCGTGCTGCTTTGCGATTTCCAGTGGGACGCGGCGCGTGGGAAGAAGGTGGGGTCGTGGTCGCGCATTATCGCGGGGACACGCCGAGGGAGCCGGATTTCTGCCACGGCAAAGGCGACGGCACGAATCCGAAGGACCTGACCACGTGCTACAACTGCGGTTATGAGACTTACCGGTTGATGTCGCACTGCCCGGAATGCGGGCGCAGCATGCAATCGAAACGCTGGTCGCGCCGTTATGGCTGGATCCTGTTAGCGATGGGCAATCTTTATCACGGCGGTCATGAGCGTAGTGCTTCTCGCGATCGGTCCGGCGCTGCTCGGCGCGGGGGTGGCGGACTGCGGTTTTCGGGTTCGGCGGTGTCACTATTGGTTTCGCGGTAGCAATGGGTTTGGTTGCGGTGTTCCTCTAGCCACGGACATGGTCGGACGCGCGAACCGTTCTTCACCGACGAGAGACTCGAACCGGACCACCTCGAAGCGAGTTAGCGAAAATGGTCGGCGAACGTCGATCCAGTGGACGAGCGAATTAGGTTGCGGGTAGAGATAGAATAGCGAGCAGCAGCATCCGCGTCGGAGTTTGCTATCGCATCCGCACCCTTATTCATCCCACCGTAGTGGCTGCCTCTGGCAGCTACTGCTAACGATTCCTGTCCGGCGTTCCGATTCCGGACGATGAAAAGAATCCCGGCGGAGGAATGGGAAACGATTGCTGTCCGGAGTAGCTGCGGCCGCCACCCTGGGGATCTTTCTTCGGAGTTAGATCCGTAAGTTTGATTTTTGCTTTCTTCCCGTTCGGTTCCTTTTTTTGCATTTAGGTCTGGCTTTGGGCGGCATAAAATGCCGATTCTTTTTTTGTCACCACCGAGAATGCGGGAAAAAAAATTCGACGCGAGACGATTGTTTTAACATGTCCGAGTGATCATGTAGATGACATCAATCTGTAATCTTTGCGCCCATGGTCGCGAAGTATTGGCTGCGGAATCGCCTCGAAGTCACCGCGGTCGCAATTTTTCTGGACGCGGTTTCGGGAAGTCCAATCCTCGGCAATGCGACTATCTCCAGAAAGACGTCGACCGCCGCGTCCGACGTCTTCTTCATGTTGGGCGGCCTTGGGACCCAAACGCCTAACGAAAAATAACGTGGCGAAAATTGTGACATTATGCGTCTGTGCCCGGAGGATTTGGTGATTGTTTCCTAGAGCCCGGTCGACAAGTCGATCTTTTGCAAGGGGAGTGCGGCAAGATGCTGCTCCGCCCAGGCGGCGGCTTTCGCGTTGAGTGGATTTTTCAAATTGTAGCGCTGGTAGCAGATCATTTCCCCGATGTGAACGATCATTTACGCGAGTGACTGGCCGGCGCTCCAATGGTCGCCGATGCGGTTGTAGTGACCGACTTGATTTCCGACAAGCGCAAATCGTGTTTCAATCTCACCAGCGCGCGCCCTTTGCTCGCGTGGCGACGCGTTCACGATTTTGTCTCATGAAACGACTCGACCTCGGGAATGGAGGTTGACGATCCCGGTCTGATTTACAGACTCAGCTCATGTTGAATCGTCGGAATCTGAACATGCAGGTCCTTTTATCCATCGGCGGTGCGGTC
>JBDTCM010000008.1:0-6155 GCA_039923575.1 Chthoniobacterales bacterium | reverse complement strand
GGTTTCAACGATCAAGCGGCGGGCGCATTGGTCGGCTGGGTTTGGGCGCCGGCGATGACGGTCTTCACTTTGCTCGCCGGCTCACTGACGGACGCAATCGGGTTACGCCGGACGTTTTTTCTCGGGGTCGCCATTTGCACCGTCGCGCGGACGGTGATGGCGACTTCGAACATCCCGGCGCTGGCGCTGGCCTGCGGAGTCCTGCCGCTCGCGGTCGGTGAGGCGCTCGGCACGCCGGTCTTGCTCGCGGCGACGCGTGTTTATTCCACCACGGCGCAACGCTCGATTGCCTTCTCCATCATCTACATGGTGATGAATATCGGCTACGTCGCGGCGGGCTGGATTTTCGATTATGTGCGGCAGGTCGAATGGCACTTCAGTTTCTTCGGCTACGCGCCGAGCACGCATCAGCAGCTCTTTCTCGTTAGTCTCGCTTTTGAAGTTCTGCTGTTTCCCGCGATCTATTTCCTGCGGCGGGGCGACGCAGAACGCGCCCGAGCCGAGTCCGCGGCGAATCGGATCGACACGAGCTTTTTGCAGGGCATCGCGCAGACCGCGCGACAAAGCGCGATCGACACGATCCAACTCTTTCGCCGTCTGCTCGGTCAATCGGCTTTCTTTCGCTTGCTCGCGTTCTTTCTCCTGATCGGATTTCTCAAGGCCATTTTCTTGCAAATGGACTACGTTTTTCCGAAATTCGGCGATCGGGAATTGGGGCCGCACGCGCCCGTCGGCAAGCTGGCCAACATCAACGCTATTTTCATTATCGTCCTCGTGCCGACGATCGGAGCGCTCACGCAGCGGTTTTCCGCCTACCGAATGGTCATCATCGGCGGAACGATTTGCGCAGCGGGAGTTTTTATCATGGCGCTGCCGCCGGCGTGGTTCGAGCCAGCCGCGCTGAGCGCGCCCGGGCAATGGCTGGGTCACAGTTATCTCGGCGTGGTGGGTCACATCCATCCTTATTATGTGATGGCGGCGCTTTATCTCGCGGTCTTCTCAATTGGCGAAGCGTTTTACTCGCCGCGCGTCTACGAATATGCCGCGGCGATCGCACCGAAGGGACAGGAAGCTTCCTACGGCGCGCTCGCCTACCTTCCGTTTCTCGTTGGCAAGTTGCTGGTCGGCACGAGCGGCTGGTTGCTCGCCATCTATTGTCCGGCCACCGGGCCTCGACGTTCCGGAACGATGTGGCTCATCTTTGCTCTTGCCGCCTCCGTGGCGCCGATCGGATTGCTCGTCTTCCGTCGTTACATCCGGGTCGCGGAAGCCGGGCGCGACGATTTCGCCTGAGGTCATCTCTGCTCACGCGCTCCAACTTGCCGAGGCGAAGGTGCTGGTTGCGCCGGAATAAGTTGAACGGTAAATTCTCCCATCTGGGATGAACGAAAACTCTCTCTATCGCCAGACTCTGAACCCCGGGCGAGGCCGCTCTGTCAGATGGATTAGCTTGGCGACCCTGGCACTGATCGCCGGCGGGTCGCTTTACATCAGCCGCGCGGGCGACAAGCAGGCTTCGCCCGCACCCGCCACCTCTGCGGTAGCTTCAGCCGTTCCAACATCTTCCGACAAACCAACCCAATCAAAAACCATGTCCGATACCGAATTGCGCAAAAAACTGACTCCGGAACAATATCACGTCACTCGCGAGAACGGCACCGAGCCGCCGTTCCACAACGAGTATTGGGACAACCACCGGCCCGGCATTTATGTAGACATCATCAGCGGCGAACCGCTCTTTGCTTCGAGCGATAAATTCGAGAGCGGCACGGGCTGGCCGAGTTTTACCAAGCCCATCGACAAGACGCACGTCGTCGAGAAAACTGACCGCATGCTGTTCGCGCAACGGACTGAAGTGCGCTCGAAAGAGGGCGACGCGCATCTCGGCCACGTATTCGACGACGGCCCGCAACCGACCGGACTGCGCTATTGCGTCAATTCCGCCGCGCTGCGTTTTGTCCCGCGCGAGAAAATGCAGGAAGAAGGCTACGGCCAGTATCTTCCCCTCGTCGAAACGCAGCAGGCAAATAAGTAAAGCGCCGCGCGACGGTTGCTCGTGAAAGTTCCCTTTACCTTGGGCACGGTCGGGCACTTTGGCCTTCCGTGCGTGATCCGAAGAAGAGCGCGAAGTGGTTTGAGCGCGCCTTCGGCTTGAGGAAGGAATTTGAGTTCGACGATGGCATTGCGGTGGGGAGACCATGTCACAATCGCTTTATCGAAAGGCAAGCCTTCCCCGGAGACGATCGGTCACATGTCCTTCCATCTCCGCGACATGGCAACCCTGCGCAAAGCCCTGAAGCACCTTAAGAGCATCGAGGCCGAGCTCGAAGATCCCGGCGACGAGATCGGCCCCGAGGCCCCGGACTCTCCGCACACGGGCCTATGGGTTCATGACCCAGACGGCTACCGCTGGGAGCTTTCCGTGCGGACCAGCGAAGGATAATCGACCGGAATCTAATCCGGGAGGAGAGGACCCGCCGCCGCTGGCAAAAAAGGTGTGGCTATCCGCCCTAGCCGCCACCCCGATCGCGAAGCTAACCTCCGTTATTACAATTGCGTAATGGAGAAGATATTCACCAAGAATGGCATGGGAATATTTGGTGACCAACTTCATTGCCGATGCTAGCATCGCCGCCAAGCTAAAAGGTTTAACCGCAGTTATCCGATTCAAATGAAATACAAGCCTATGTCAGTCTTCAGCGCCCGCGTCGCCACATTGTTTGGCTGCGGCGTGCTTTCAGTCTCGTCAGCGCTCGCGCTGGGTCCACAACGCCTCCAAGTCACCACTTCCTATCACAACGACGTCTCGCCTCCTTTGCGCGAAATGGCGGCCGCAGATACGCCCAGCCGCCATCAGGAACGGGAGGCCGCTGAAAACCCCAAAATTCCAAACTCGCACGTCGATAGCCCCGACCAGGTGGTCGACAGGGGATCGCTCCTGCGCCTCCTCGCGCCGAGCATTCCCGCGCCGATCCTTAACTTTGACGGGATTCCTTTCCCGGGTGTCGGTTGTAGCTGCGCTCCGCCCGATACGAACGGCGAAGTAGGTGCGACCCAGTATGTACAGATGGTCAATGAAGGCTACCAGGTCTTTGACAAGGCCACCGGTAACTCCGTTCTCGGACCTAGTAGTATCACGTCTCTCTGGAGCGGTTTTGGCGGCGTCTGCCAGACAAGCGGCTTTGGCGACCCGGTCCTGCTGTATGACCAACTCGCCAATCGCTGGGTTATTAGCCAATTTGCTGGAGCCGGAAGCATCCCGACAGACGAGTGTGTCGCCGTCTCGACGACGAGCGATGCCACCGGAACTTATAACCGCTATGGGTTTCATCTGGGCACGAACTTCTTTGACTACCCGAAACTCGGGGTCTGGCCCGACGCCTATTACATGAGCATGAACGTGTTCAACTCCAGCGGCACGGCATACCTCGGTCCGCAACCGTTCGCGTTTGATCGCGCCGCGATGTTGGCCGGTAACCCGGCCACTTTCATCAGTCCGGTCGGTCCGCTCGGCGGCTCGGTTCCGCCATTCCTGCCGGCTGATCTCGATGGCTCGACTTTACCGCCGGCCGGCGCTCCTAACACCTTCCTCGGCTTCCCGAGCAGCAACAAATATACGGCTTATCACTTCCACGTGGATTTTGCCGCCCCGAGTAACTCCACCTTTACCACCTTCGCCACGCCGGCCGCAGCCGGGTTTACCTCGCTCTGCCCAACGACGCGTTCCTGCGTTCCCGAGTTGGGTGTAACCTCGTCGAATAAACTCGACGGCATTGGCGATCGCCTCATGTTCCGGCTTGCTTATCGCAACTTTGGCGATCACGAATCGTTGGTCGGCAACTTCACCGTCAACTCTGGCGGCGTCGCTGGCATTCGTTGGTTCGAGCTCCGGGGCGTCACGGCCGGACCAGTGACTGTCTTCCAGGAGAGCACCTACCAACCCGACACCACCTGGCGTTGGATGGGGAGTGTGGCCATGGATGGCCAGGGCAATCTTGCGATTGGCTTTAGCGCCTCCAGCAGCAGTATTAACCCACAGATTCGTTATGCGGGACGGCTCGCGACGGATCCGATCAACACGCTGGCACAGGGTGAAGCCCATCTTTTCGATGGCACCGGCAGCCAGACCGGCACTGGTAATCGTTGGGGCGATTACAGCTCCCTCACTGTCGATCCGACGGACGACACCACGTTCTGGTACACCAATGAATACTATCTGAGCACCACGACGTTCAACTGGCGCACGCGCATTGGGAGTTTCAAGCTGGCTACCGGCAATCCAACACCCACGCCAACGCCAACACCAACACCTACTCCGACGCCTACCCCAACTCCGACGCCGACACCCACTCCGACACCTACTCCTGCTCCTGACTATTCGCTTTCGATTAGTCCGTCTTCCGTGAGCGTTGGACGTAACGGGGGATCAGCGGTCTATACGGTAACGATGAACACGACCAATGGTTTCAATTCGCCGGTGACCCTCTCGATTAGTGGTCTGCCTTCGGGAACTACCGGAGCGTTTAGTCCGAATCCGACGACGACAACTTCGACGTTGACTCTCACGGTGAACTCGTCGACACCGAAAGGCACCTACGTCTTTACGGTTACAGGCATGGGAGGATCTCCGACCATTACTCGCACGACGACCGCAACGTTGGTCAAGACGACCAAGCGCTAGCGCTAAGCATCCGGCCACCTGGCCGTTGGCAAATTCCAATCGGCGTGTTTGCAGCCCCAAAGGCTGCAGGCACGCCGTTTTGGTCTTCGGGACATACTAAAGGGGAGAACTCAGCCGGGGTTTTTACCAGGTGGAGGCTGGATTTGGCCTGCCTACGATCGTGTGGACCCCGACGGTTTTGCAGCGGCCGCGGAATCAGGCGCGCCCCGCCCTGGCCGGACTGGAGGTCGGGCGAAGGATCAACGCACCTTCCGGGGTGCAGGCGCGGCGCAGGAAAAGCGCGTCGGGACGAGCAGGGCGGTTTGATTCCATCGCCACCAGCGCATCGCCGACCTTCACGCACGCCAACGATACTGCCACGAACGGCAATGCAATCAGCCAAAAAGCAGCGACGGCAACAATCAGTAGCGGCTCCACAAAAATCGACTTCACCCAATAAAATCCGAACGTTTGCCGGGATGCCAACTCAGAGTCGAAAGTGTCTGTGTTCATATGAGTGCCATAATTACGAGCAGTCTCCATGCCAGACAGGTGATTGGACCCGCTCATTCTTCGAACGATGCCGCTGGCTCGTCGTTCGCCATGGCTTCGTAAACAGGCATGGTATTTGCTTCCAATTATATTCGTTATAAAACTGACCACGTTCGACCAACCCGACAAAGCCACCATCTCATGACCACTTTTCCCCACCCGCTTTTCCTCCACGAGCAGGCTTCGTTTGGAATCTTGCAGCTCAAGACGGCCCTGCTCGAGCCTCTTTTCGTCACCGCGGTCGGATTTTTCTGGCTCGCGGCTCTTCCCATCGGTGCACTCTTTTTTGCCGCGGTCGCCGCTTACGACAACATGGTGTCTCTTCACTCGACGGCGCTGCGCCTGCCGCTTCTGCGTGGTAACGCGGCGACGAGCCCATTGCTGCTCAAAAGAAGGGGCGTTGCCCTCCGCCCGGAGAGCTCCCGGGCGTCAAGTTCCAGTCACGTCGTCCGAGCGTAGGAGAAACCAGCAGATGTTCCCGGCGGTGCGACGGAGTCCCAGTCGCGGGACTTCCGTTGGCGCAGCTCTCGTCCCACCAAAGAAAGCCGGAAGGAAATTGATTATGCTCGACTTTTGGACCGCAGCCACCAACCATCGAACGTCCCGCCGGGTTGAAACCGGGCCGCGCGCTTAGTCGCGAACCCCGGGCATTACACGACACTTATGGCAAACAAACAGGACGACCCAGCGGCGAAGGAAAAGAAGGAGCCGAAAATCGAGGTGCGCGACCTGAAGCCAAAGAAGGATGTCAAAGGTGGAGCCCGCAACGCCGGCAGTGGAGAAAAGCGACCTCCGGCCAAGACCGGCGAGATGGACTTCATGAATTGGGACTAGCGCCAAACGAAGCGAAGTTCCTCAGAGGATGACCTCGCGGCATTGCCGCGAACCGCAGGTGCAGCGACGCCCGGGATGCTGCGAAGGCGTGTAGTCGAGAGTGATCTCT
>JBDTCM010000007.1:0-11778 GCA_039923575.1 Chthoniobacterales bacterium | reverse complement strand
TCGCCGTAAGGGGGCCAAAGCTTTCGCGATGGATGGGAGCGCCTGGGGTCGAATTAACAGCGCAAAGGCGATCGACATACTGCCAGTAGAGAAGCGATCGATCGATGGGAAAACCTTCTGAATACGGTAAACAATAGCAGATACCGCCACCCTCAATCTCCACGATTCCGGAGGCGATCGCTACTTCCGCCAGCAGCCTCGCGTCTGGAGTGCCGTGGCGAAGACTCACGGGTTTGTCCAGACCGGAATACAACTTGCGAGTCAATGCGTATCCGTGGCTCACCAACGGATAGCCATTCAAATAGTTCTTTCCTTCATTTTCGCTTCGGCGAAGAAGTTGCTCCGCAGTCTCGTATTGGTTATGACGTGTATAACTATCGATGGTCAGGGGGATGAAGTCTGCGCCAGCGGCATCCAATTCCTGGGTGAGACGATACTGGGCCTGGAGTGAAGGGAAGCCGCCGCGGGGTTGAATCAACGGACCGGACCGTGCTTTGCTGTAAGCCACTTCAGGGTATCGCCCGGGAGGAAGTGCCGCCAAAAAATGGCGCACTTCATCCGGTGAGATACCTTGGGCGAGCGGCTGCGACAAGACCTGCTCCCGGTATCGTTCAATTCCCCGGAGCTGCGCCTTCGTGCTTGGCTTGGCCATGCCTCAGATCCTCTTCCAGTTGTGTAATCGCTACCTTGATATCAGAGAGTTGATGGTAAACTCGGTCAAAACCGAACCCCTTGAACAGGGCTATGACTTCTTCCTGACTGCGCTTGCCAACGACAATGTTGCCCCCGACGTAGAGAAGAATGTGGTTTAGGCCAACGTCAGAAAAGCGCTTGCGGAAATCTGCGCACCAATGTTCACCTTCTCCATTTAAGGAAGAGACAAAGACGGCATGCGCGTTTGTTTCGAGTGCCGCCTGAACAAAGCGCTCAGGACGGTTGCGCGTACGGAGGTTATAGACACTAAAGCCAGATTCCTCCACCGCCAGTTGCATGATCCGATTGCCGACAATGTGAATGTCGTCCCCGATAACACCGATAACGACTCGATAGTGAGCCAGCGCCGCCGGAAGGTGTTGCCGTTGGGTAACGCCCTTATCAAGCCTTCGGTGTGGTGAGGTCATATCGCGGAGATGATCTTGTTCAATACGAACCTGGCGGCGGACATGCTGGATCGGTAAGAGCGTTCTAACCTTCCGGGCCTCGGATTAGCCCGTAACGTCATCAAGCCTGCGCTAATTTCATTCTCCCTTTGGTGCAGGCTTTCTTCAAAGAGCTTCTTCCCGAACTTGTAGAGCTCATCATCCAGTCGATTATGCTTCCTTATGAGGTCGACTAGCTGCGGTTCGACCATAGGGCGACGCTTCGCGACTCTTTGATTCTGATAGAACGGAAGTTCCCAGCCAAATGTCTTCGAGATCAGAATCAAGCTTTCCTCGAACCGTTCACAAATTCCCACGACGCTGAACGATTTTGTAAGATTTTCTTTGGCCATGTCCAGTAATCGCTCGTCTTCGTTCGCGATATCCCTGAGGCCGGCAATAGATTTGCACTGCAAGTTTTGGAGATGAGGAAAGAGTCGGAGGCAATCTTCTACCCCGAGTCGCTCCCTCTTTAATTTGCGGTGCAGCGGATTAAGCGGCCGGCGGCGAACAAAATAATAGGCGGAGAGAACCCTGGCCACCGGGTCGCGAAGCATCGTGATATAGGTTGCACCCTGCGGCAGGCACTCGTGAATACCGTAGGACAAATGTCCGCGCACCACCCGCAACCGTCGACGGCGCCGCTCCGGAAGTCGCTTGAGTCGTTCCGTTGTCGCCCCGATCCGATAGGGATTAATCGTGAATATATCAAATGGGCTGTATTGCCACTCGATAATCCGGTTCAGGGTCGTCCCCGCCGTTTTGGGAATGTGAAGGAAAATGAGCGCCTCGCCATGCCCTTTAGGAGACTGGGATCCAGCAAGCGCCCGCTTCGGAGTTTCTTTGCGGCTCACTTTACGGTGGCGCCCGACGGGGCGGTGTCGAAAATCTCACGCAGGCGACCGCTCTCGTATATTGCCTGGATGACGTTGTGGGTATTACCCGGCTGTGGGTAAAGCTCTACTCCAGCTAAGTCCTGGAGATGTTCGGCGTAGGTGCGGTCCCTCTTACACCCGTCGCAATAGAATATCTTGTAACGGGTTCGGCCATTGTACTTCGCCAGAAGACGCGCCAGATCGCGGTGCTGCTCGGTGATGCGCGAGACGTCCTTGCAGCCGCCGAACCTCTTTAGATCGTCAAGGTTGATCTGAGTTGCCGGTGCGAAGGCATACACGACGTCGACCTCCAGATAGTGGCCGAACAGGATCGCTGCGTAGCCGCCCGCCGACGGACCGAAACAGAATGTCTGCCGGACATGAGGTAACTCTTCACGGCACCTCTGGAGGCGCGCGATGATGCTCTCAACGTCCGTGATTTCCCGGTTCAATCCTGCCTGGTAAAAAAAGCGGTAATAATCCTTGAGCAGAACCAGATTGGAACGAATCAATCCGCTCTCGCGGAGGACCGTCAAAGGCTGTATCCCCAGCGCCCCCGCCATCCCGTGGAAGACGTAATACAGTTGACTCGAGGTCTCTCGCCCCCATGTGACCAGGGCGCCATCCGGATGCTCTTCGATCTCCTGGCGCAGGAGTCGGTTGTGCCTCCGCACGCGATACGACGTCGGCAGGAGCTCGAAGAGGAAGTTTTTAATCCTATTCATCGTGGGAGTCCGAATGCGCCGGGGCCACCGGCCGCGACGAACCGCGGACCTTGCTTTGCAGGCGCTCGCGCATCGATTGACCCGAAGCACGCACGTAACCGCTGGATTGCATTTGGGAAGCGAGCAGCGCCTCGTCACCATGTTTTTCAAGTGCGAGCATTTGCAATGTGTGCGTAGGGAAAGTCTCGTCCAGCTGACCGAGCACCCAGGCGACGGCGTGGATTACATTGTGGACCTCCATGGTTCGCAGCAGCTCACCATCGCTTAATGCGTCGCGATTTCGATCGATCAGGCGGATCACATCCGCGAACTTCATCAGACTGACGTCATTTCCGAAATCGACGAATTTCTGCAGCCACGCCTCGCGGAACAAGTGGAGCACGGTGAAGAGGAATTGATACATGGGGCGGAAACAGGGCAGGCCCACCCCGGGCATCCCGGGAACGGGCTGCTCGACAGTGTCCTTGAGCGCTTCCTCGACCGGGACGTCAAAGGGACTCTTTGTCCAGGTCAGGCTATTGGCGACATCAATCATGATGGTGCGAGTCCCGGGCTCATCGACGGCGCGGGCGAGCTTGGGCAAGTGATCGGGGTTCAGGCGGCTGCTGATTTCTTCGCGGCGGGGATCCTTTGCCCAATCGAAGAACGGGCGGAAGCCAAGTTTCTGCATCACACTCAACACCGCTTCGCGATCGCGCGGTGCGATCATGAAATCGATGTCCTTCATGTGTCTCGTGCCGAGCCCGCCGTAGAGCGTCGATTCGAACGCCATGCCTTTGGTGACGACAAAGTGTATGCCGCGGCCGGCGAGTCCCTGCGCTACGTGGACCGCCTCGCGTCGAAATACCTCGATCTGCCAGCGATTCCACTCCAAGGCTGATTCCAAGTGCTGATAGATACTCATCGGCAGGTCGAATCGAAGGCCGGCCGAGACAATGTGGTGCGCCAGCATTGGCACCATATGATGCCGCAGCGCCTGCTCCAGCAGCTCACCCCAATCCAGGCTGTCCGCCAATAGCAAATCGCGAACCATCTCCCGCTCTGGGTCATCGACGATACCCCGGGCCAGCAGCTCCAGTATCGTCCACTCCGATCCCAGTGATTGGTCGCGCAATGGTGTGGTCATGATGCTTTGCGCTCCAGGAGTAGCCGGACCGCATTTTTCAGCGCTCCAGCAGTCCGGAATGTATCTTCAACGATCATTTCGTCGGGAAAACGAATGTCGAACGTCTTTTCCATGTCCATGAGTAAAGCGACCGCAGTCATCGAATCCAGACCGAGTTGCACGAGTCCCACGGTGTCGTCGATGGAGCCCGGCTTCAGCAAGCGAAGATGCCGTCGCAGGCACTGGTCGAATCGAGTGGTTATATCGTCCATATATTCATCGCTGAGATTTACCTCATGGGTCAGGTCGAAATAGGCTCGTGTCCCGTGCGCAGGCGATACGCCGCCACGACTGAGGCCCCGCGGTAACACACCTCGGCCGGGGGTTGCCGGCTCGCAAACTCCACCAGGCTGGCGGTAAGGCCATATGCACCCACGTTTGGTATGGCTACGGTATCGCCGGGTCGCAGAGGTGGCACCAGGGCGCCGCGCGCAATACAATCCAGCGGGCTATCAGTCGGTCCCATCACGTCGGCCGGCTCGAGCGTTTCGCTGCGCGCTTCGCCTAGCGGCTCGATCGAGGCCAGAGCGCGATGAATCCGTCCCAGGCCCGCCATACCGCCCAGATGGATCATTCCCGTATCCAGGATCACATGGGTCTTGCCAGCCTCAAACATCTTAACGTCAAGAACAGTCGCCAACAGAGTACCGCACGAGGATACCAGATAGCGTCCCGATTCGAACCATAACTCGGCGTCGGCAGTCCGCCGGCGAAGCCCATCTACGCGCTCCAGTTCAGCCTTCAGACCGGAAAGATCCGCTGGGGCGTCGGAGGTCGCCCATGGCCAGGGAAACCCTCCACCGAGATCGAGCACCCGCAGGGGTAATCCGCTCTGCACGATTTCCTCGGCGAGATGGATGGCGTTTTCGAAGGTGCGGCCCAGTCCTTCAGGACTCTGAATTTGCGTTCCCGAATAGACATGGATTCCTGCCATCTCGATACCGCGAAGCTCGGCCAGCCGGGTGGCGCCCCCATTCAGCAGTTCTGCCGGATCCGCGCCGAAGTGACTCTGCATCGCGCCAACGCCTGCCGCCGCCGCCGTCGCACCGGAAAGGTGAATCCGTAGCAGTGCGCTGGCTGGCTTCTTTGCCGCCGACGCGACCGCTGCCAGGCGCTCCAAGTCATGCCATGAGTCACATGAGAAATGAGTCACGCCGGCAAGCAGTGCCTCGCGAACAATCCCGGCTGTCTTGCCTGGCCCGGACCAAAGGATTTCGTTAGGCACGCAGCCGGCTTCCAGCGCAATCTTCAGTTCTGCGGTCGATGCGATTTCGACTCGGCAACCGGCCGTCCTCAAAGCCGCGCTAAGGTCTGCAACGGGGTTCGCCTTTAAGGCATAGAGCAACTTTGAGCGCTTCGGCAGCAACTCAAAGAGCGCTTCAGCTCGGCGCTCGGCCTCATCGAGATCGTAGACATAGAGTGGAGAGCCGTAATGCTCCAGCAGCTCGCGGCCGAAGCTATGGTTGATCATGGCCCTCCAAAGAAGACAAGCAGCCGAGCTTCTCGAGAGCCTGGCTGCGAGTCGTTACGCGATCGATCTTGCCTTCATTGCCCGTCACAGGAAATGTCTCCATGTGCACGAATTGCCGCGGCACCATGTGATAGGGCGTGCCAAGGCGAAAATGATCGGTCAGTGCGTCGAGCGGGAGCGGACTTTGGTCCGTCGTCGTGTAAGCAAGCACAATGTCCTGCCCGGCCTCGGGGCTGTCGATGCCGAAAGCCACGGCATCCAACAAGCCCTCCGATCGACGCGCGTGCTCTTCGACCTCCGTGGGACTGACTCGAAAACCGTAGGTCTTGATCATGGAGTCCATTCGCCCCAGGAAGTAGAGGTAACCTTCTTCATCTCGCCGCATGAGGTCGCCGGAAAAAACGACCGTTTCGCCAGGGAAGCGATCGATCTGCCGGAACCGTTCTGCGGTCGCTTCGGGCGCGTTCCAATATCCCTTGGCGACGCAGCCACCGCGGTGAACAAGCTGGCCGGCAACACCCGGCGGGCAATCCTGTCCCTGCTCATCCAAGACATAGAGATCGACTTCGGGAATCGCCTTGCCGATCGAAGTCGGCCGGACGGTAACCTGGTCGGGCGGTAAGCACGATGACCGAAAGGCTTCGGTTAGTCCGTACATCAGGATAATATCGCTTTCCGGAAACGTGCGCCGGAGGTGGCCGAGCATCGTTCCAGTGACAGGCCCGCCTGATGTGCAGATATAGCGAAGCGCAGAGAAATCGAGGGGACCATCGGGACCCGGCAGCCGCGGATCAAACATCCGACCTATGATGACCGGCATTACTGGCAACGCTGTGATTCGCTCGCTGGCGAGCAGCCGAAACAAGTCGCGAGGGAAAATCAAATTGTGCAGGTAAAGCGACGATCCCATGAACAAGGTCTGCCAAAGCTGATTCAGGCCGTAGTCGAAATTCAACGAGAGCACACCTGCAATCCGATCGGTGGCTGTCGTCCCGAGATAGCTCGCCACGATCCGGGCGCCATCGGCCAGGTTTCGTTGTGATAGGATAATGCCCTTGGGCCTGCCGGTGGATCCTGAGGAGTAGATGATTGCGGCCGCGCTGTCGGCCTTGCCCCGAAAGAAAGGTTCACTGCCCGGGCAATCCCGGCGGAGATTGACTAACGAGGCGATCCCTTGTTCCTCCGGGCCGCGTCCGAGCACAATCCGCCCACGCGCCGCGTCACGGAGCTCCGCAATCCGGGCAGATTCTGTGATCAGGAGTTTCATATCGCAGTCGGTGGCGATATGTCCGACCTGCTCGGCCCGGAGGATTGGATGGATCGGAACAAGGATGGCGTTGGCCCAAAGCACCCCCAGGATCGCAACGACCTGATCGAGCGTCTTCTGCATGCAAATGCCGACGCGGTCGCCCGGTCGGACACCCAGTTGCGTGAGGGCTTGGGCCGCCGCCACGGCCTCGGTGTGGAGTTGGCGGAACGTCAACGATGCGCCCCCGCCGAAAAGGGCCTCCTTATCCGGGTCCGCCGCCAGCGTACAATCGAATTGCGCGGGTATGGTCGTCATCTCTCTGGCAGCAGCTATTAGCATCGCTCGGGCTGGGGTATAAACGACCTACTAGTCCGCTGCAGTGGTAGCCGTCCCAGCGGCGGTCATAGGCCCGCTAGAATTGCAGAGGCTTTTTTCTCATAAAACCGGGTACCGACTCAAGAAGAAAAACCGTAATTTCTCCATGTCCACCAGGCTGCCCGCAGTGATTCCATCTTGCGTCGCAGATGTTGAACCGGTACAAACTTGTTTCGCCGATGTGCCCACAGCGGCGGTGAATCATGAGTCACACCCAATACATTGAGGTGCTCGGCGCAGGCGCAGCTGATCCGGGCCTGCTGGGCGGCAAAGGTGCGTCTCTCTGCCGCCTCGTGAATCTCGGACATCGCGTCCCGGCCGGTTTTGTCATCACGCGCGACGCTTTTCAAAGCGCTCTCCAGGACATGGGGCTCGCTTCCGCGCTCGACACGCTCGCCTCATTGCTGGCCGGTTCCAAAGACACGATTGCAGCGGGCGAACAAATTCGTCAGAGCATTCTTTCCCGCCGGATTCCCGCGCGAATACTCGAGCCGATCATGCAAACGGTCGACGCCCTGGGGCTCTGGGAGCAGCCTTGCGAAGGTGTGATCGTTCGGTCGTCCGCCACCATCGAGGATGGCAGCGCTCATTCTTTCGCCGGCATTTTTGAATCCATCCCGATCAGCACTCCGGAAGAATTTGAACTGACGGTTCGGGAGATTTGGGCGACCGTTTTCTCGCCGCGCGCCCTCTCCTACTTTCGGGAGATTGGGGTCCGGGAGGTGCCGGCGATGGCGGTCGTCGTGCAACGTTTCCTTCGCGCCCAGCGCTCGGGAGTCATGTTCACGCGCTTTGCCGCGCCTGATGGAAGGCCGTGCATTCTCGTCGAGCACGTCGAGGGAGATTGCGAGAAGCTGGTCAAGGGTGAGGTGACGCCCGAGAGGCTTTGGCTGGACGAGGCGGAAGAGGTGCCGGAATCACTCGAAGGACCACTCTGTCCCGGACATGTTCGCGCGCTGGCTAAGGTCGCCAAACAGCTCGAGGAAAGTTTCGGCGCGCCGCAGGACGTCGAGTGGGTCATCTACGACGACGCGCTCCACATCGTCCAATCCAGACCGATCACGGCTGCATTTTCCGGCGCCGCGAACACCGATCCGACATCGTCCTTCGGCGCTGAGGCGATCCTCATCGGAGTGCCGGCCAGCTCTGGCACCGGGTCGGGCTCCGTCCATCTCGTGTTCAACATCGAACAGGCGCTTCAGCTCCAGTCCGGATCGGTCCTCGTAACGCCGATGACAAATCCCGACATGGTGGTCGCGATGCGGAACTCCGCGGGCATCGTGACGGACGTCGGCGGGATTATTTGTCACGCCGCGATCGTCTCGCGCGAACTCGGCCTGCCTTGCGTCGTCGGAACCGAAACAGCGACGACAACACTGGTGGGCGGAGAGGACATCACTGTGAATGGATCGACCGGCAGAATCTATCGGGGTCGCATCGAAACGGAAGGTGGGGCGCAGTCATTGGGGGTGCAGTGGTCGGACATCTGGTCCGCATGGACGGAGGGCACAAGGGAGAGACCCGATCTCGTGCCGATCGTCTCTACCGCGGAGGCATTGGAAGCGATGCCTTCTGGCGTCACGAGCGTCGTCCTCGTGCCCGATCTTGACCTGAGAACAAACCAGCAAGGCCTGTGGAACGACCTCGAAGCGCAGCCAGCCGATGCGCGCAAGGCCGCGCTCAACAACTACATCACGATGGTTACCGGGATCGTTTCGGAACGGGCGAACTCAAAGTTATATTTATTGCCGTTAGGCAGCTTGCCTCGCCACGAACTCGGCGAAGCGATCGCGCGCATAGCGAACCCGGCCGTCGTGCTTTACGACCATGACCGCACCGCTTTTCCGTTGGTCTTCGATCCGGGAGTCGCCTGGCCGGATGGATCCGCCGCTGTTCCGCTCGCCTGCGCGAGTGTCCTACACACTGGTGCAGCAACAACGCGGCAAAAAATCGGCGGAATGAACGAAGCGGAAGGCGCGGCGCTCGACACGATCAAATTCTTCGGGCACAAACCCGGCAGCCAGATCACGACCATGCCCGCACCCGAGTCCCGCGCGACGTGGTGGGCCTTGCTTCCGGAGTACGCGCGCTTCCACCAGGAATTTTCCACGGCGGCGACGACGGGAGACTTCGAGTGGCTGGAAGTGCGACCCGAACTTGTCATCTCTGCTCTCTTGAAGTCGCTCGTTCAGCCCGGCTTCGAGATGGTTCCGCGTGTGCTCGGGTTTCACAACGTTCCACCGCTCCACATCAAGTGGGTGAAATGCCGTTACCACTTTCGCTCCGACACTTTTGCCCTGGTCTGGCAGTCCATTGTCCGCGCGACCTGGGACGAAGCGTTCATGAGTGATTTGATGCGCAAGGTCCGTGTTTCCTACGCTCGACTGGCCGAAGTCCTCGTTCTCTTTCCCACAACTGACGCGGAGTTGAACGCGCTTTCCGGAGATCGAATGGTCGCGCTGATCACGTCCTGGTGGCCGCGCTGGGTAGAGTTCTTCGCGCTCTGCTGGTTTATTCAGGCTCAGGGAGACGACATTCTCTTCCCTTTCATCGAGGAGACGGTGCAGGATAACCTGAGTGATATCGGCTCGCCTCCGGCCGATCGAGCGTGGCCGGGTCCCGCTGATTTTATTTCGCCGACCACTCCCGTTCTGAGCGGCGCCTACATGGCCGACGTTGCGAAGTTGCGCGAAGCGCTGCTCGCGGCCGGGCTTACCAGCAAAGAAGAGGCCGAGTCTGCTTTGGATGCCAGACAAGTTCCCGCCATTGCGCGGGACCTGACCGAGCACCTGCGTAAATGGCACTGGATGCGCGACCGCGACCTGCTTTTCGAACCGTGGGATACACCTGGCCGTGTCATCGAGACGGTGCTCAACACGGAGCCGCATTCGGTCATGCCTTACGAACTCAATTTGCGGCGAAATATTCTCGCGCTGAGCTTCCATTTCGATTTAGCCCACCGCAGCGGCCGCGCGCTTGGGTTGAATCACGCCGCACGTTTTCTCCACGACCTGAATGTCGAACGAGAAAATCACCACGTCCTCTGGCTGAAGTATTCTTATCCGCTGCGACAGCTAGCGGTCGAGATCGAGCGGCGCTTGATCGCATTGGGCAATCTCAATAAGGGCGACATCTTCTTCCTGCAAGCCCCCGAGCTGATTGCAGCCGCAAGGAACCTCCCTCCTCCGCTGCCCCCGGATCTCGTGGCGAAGGTGAAGAACCGGCGGAGAGGCTATCTCATCGAAGCCCGGCTGATCGGCTCGGAGGCAGAGCCGGCATTACCTGAAGATGATTACTACTGATGCCCACTAAGTTCGTAGTTATCGAAGGTTGTAATGGTGTCGGCAAAAGCACGATCGTGGAATACTTGAAAGCCCGCACCGGCGCGTCATCCTTTCACTACCCGCCTGAGTTCGTGAGCTTTCGCTCCGACGTGCGTCTGGATGAGTGTGTGGCGCCGCTTCCCCGGCTTGTTTACTATCTGGCAGCAACCTTGCATCTGTCGGACCTCGTGCGTGCCCAGCTCAAACAGGGTCATGTCGTCTGCGATCGTTATCTAGCCAGTCCCCTTTCGCTGATGATCGCCGAAGCAGCGATTGAAGAGAGAGAGGCGCATAAGTTAACAGAACCGTTCGCACCGTACCTGCGTATGCCCGATGTAACTCTTCTCCTGACCGCGGAGCACGCCGTCGCGAGTGCTCGGATTAAGAACCGTTCGCTCACGTCAGGCAAGCTCACGCCGATGGCGCGGAGGGTTCTCGAATCGGAAGAGTTTTTTGAACAGAGGCAAGATGTTTCTCGCCGGATGGCGATGAGTTTAGGTCCGGTCGTGGAGCTGGACACGACGAACCTCTCGCTCGAAGAAATGCGCAACTTCGCCTGGTCGTTGTTAGCGCCCAAACTTGACTGGTAGGGCAGTCATGTTACCCGGCACTGTTTTGCGTGTGTTAGTGTCTTGGTTGGGGCGCGCCTTGATTCCGCTCCGCTGGCTCCGCGACAGGACCCGACGGTCGCTACGGCGGCTCCGCTGCCCGGGGATGCAAAGGACCGCGGAGTGGACCGCATGGTACCAAAATCTGTACCGGAGCGTCGGCGAGCGTGCTCTGCAATCCGGTCAGCCTGGCGAACGCCTGCCGAAGTTAGAACTCCATGACATGGAAGGCAATGAACAGCCACTCAGCCGCTGCTGGGATAAGCACCCGGCGCTCCTGGTGACGATGTCACTAAGTTGCGGTCAGACCCGCCGATATGCCCGCGACCTGCGACGGCTCTCGCGGCGCTTTGAATGGGATATCAACACGGTGGTTATCTACGTCGTCGAAGCGCACCCGATCGATGCGCCTTCACCCTATACTGACGGGATAGGGCTGACGAGCAAGAACGAGATCGCTGGCCTCCACAGTGCTCAGCCCCGAAATCTGGAAGAGCGCATCGAACGGGCGCGCCAACTGAGGCGCCGATTCGGCCTGTCCACTCCAATGCTGATCGACCCTCTGGATGACCGCGCCTGGCGCGCGTTCGGCGGCGCCCCAAACGTCGCGATCCTGGTCCGTTCCGACGGCCGAATCGCCGCCAAGCAAGGCTGGTTCGAGCCGAAGGAAATGACACGCGCGATCACTGCGCTGTTACAAAACTCGCCGGTCACCGCCGACTACCGAATCTCACACCATGCGTGAGAAGAACCAAAGTTTGGCTGCGCTGTCTTGTTGAAAGAATTCGAGTAAAAGCCTGCCGACTTTCAACGCGCCCTGCGCGGTCGGGTGGACACCGTCTGGCCCA
>JBDTCM010000006.1:0-9438 GCA_039923575.1 Chthoniobacterales bacterium | reverse complement strand
GTAGCGCCCGCTGTCCCAGCGGATCAGGGGAGGGAGCGCTTGTTAGCAGCGAGAGGTTCTTTGCGGTGAGAGCGCACGCTACACCGGTGGTGCGGAAGACCGGGGCCGACGCGCGCCGCGGGTTTGGGCGTTTCGCCGAGAAGCTTGCTGGCTTGTCTCTGCGGATCCGACGCGAGCGGTGTAGCGTCCGCTGTCTCAGCGGATCAGAGGAGGGAGCGCTTGTGAGCAGCCAGGTTTTTTGCGCTGAGGACAGCGCACGCTACAGCTACAGTTGGCGGAAGTCGGCGACGACGTTGATCGCGCCGGCGACCGGCTTGGCGTTTTCGTAGGCCGGGGTGAATTGCGCCCGCTTCATGGCTCCCTCCAGGAAAATGCCGAGTCCGCTGCCCTTGGGAGTCTCCGTCGTCCCCGAGGTGCCCGTGACCACTCCGCGCTGGTCGACATTGACCACCACTTCGGCGCGACCATCGAGCAGGTCGGAGATGAAGGTGTCGCTTCCACTTTGGACTGCGTGCCGCAACCCGCCGACCAACTGCGGCTCGATGTAGTTGGTCATCTTGCGCACACGATCGCGATTCTGGGTGGCCAACGAAACCACGATCCGTCGCTCGCCTTTCTCATGCAGAAAAAGGATCGTCCCGCCGAGATAAACCGGGACCGGCTTTTGATCGACCGTGGCCGGGGTGAAGCGCCCCCAGTCGAGCGCGGTCTGCACCGCATCCTTGTAGGCATCGGTGGTGCCGATGAGCGCGTGGGTGGCGACGACGATGCCTTCCTCGTTGATATCGCAAAAAAACTGCACGGCGCCATCCAGTTTTGTGGCCTCGGGATCGTTAGGGAAATGGAGATATTCGGTGATGGAGTCGGCGCCTTCCTTGACCAGCGCGGGCGTGATCGCGCCCGTGATGGGCGGCGCAGGCGTGGCCAGATTGGGGGTGGGCGAAGCCGTCTGCGTGGCAGCCGGCGAGGGGGTGGCGCTGGCGGCAGTTTCGGTTTTCTTTTGGCAAGCTGCGAATCCGCCGAGGAGGAGAGCGAGAACGAGAAGCAGGTTCGCCAGACGGCGGACGGAGATGTTTTCCATGGTCAAACTGGGGGGAAATAACCTCTGCCGTTCGCTTGCGCAAGTGAGCGGGCCCGCGGACGCGGCGAAAAAAAGCACTACCCAAGGGGCAGAAGCGGCCCGACATTTCGGCCTTATGGCATACGAATTACCCAAATTACCCTACGCCGACGACGCTCTCGAGCCCCACATCGATGCGAAAACGATGGAGATCCATCACGACAAGCATCACCAAGCTTACATTACCAACCTGAACAAGGCGCTCGAAGGCAAACCAGAACTCGCCGGCAAGTCGATCGAGGACCTCATCGGCAACCTCAGCGCCGTCCCGGAGGACATCCGCACGGCCGTGCGCAACAACGGTGGCGGCCACGCCAATCACTCCTTTTTCTGGCGAATCATGGGGCCCAAGGGCGGCGGTGAGCCGACTGGCAAACTCGCTGACGATATCAAATCGGCCTTCGGCAGCTTCGACGGCTTCAAGGAAAAACTGGCTGATGCGGGCGCCAAACGTTTCGGCAGCGGTTGGGCGTGGTTGATCAGAAACAAGAGCGGCAAACTGGAAATCGTCTCGACCGCGAACCAGGACAGTCCGTTGATGGATGGCAATACGCCCGTGCTCGGGGTCGATGTCTGGGAGCATGCCTATTACCTGCACTACCAAAATCGCCGTCCCGATTATCTCAAGGCATGGTGGAACACGGTCAATTGGGCCGAAGTCGCCAGGCGCTACGAAAAATAGAGAAAACTCCAAGCTGGAACTCGGAAGGGGCGCGTCGGGAGACCGGCGCGCCTCTTTTTTTGCGACTGGGTCGCCGCCGCTGCAATGCGCGCTGGTCGCCACGGTCGCGAAATCGTATGGTGCTTTCAGGAATGAACAGATTTCTGCCGCTGCTCCTGATTTTCGTTTTCCTTTCCGGCGCGCAGGCTCAG
The DNA here is from genome assembly GCA_039923575.1 of Chthoniobacterales bacterium. Lineage (GTDB taxonomy): Bacteria > Verrucomicrobiota > Verrucomicrobiia > Chthoniobacterales > UBA10450 > Palsa-1392. Next base: position 7,445 of record JBDTCM010000006.1, on the reverse strand, counting down.
GATTTCGCGGGCGGTATCGATCTGCTTTACCCGGAGTTCGCGCATCCGCGGGAAGACGCCTTCGCGGCCATCGAGAAGAGGGACTTCCGCTTCATCAACGTCGATCGGCACGGCAAGGTTGTGCCCGGGATGGATCGTTATGGACGCCTGGTCGAGATCTACGGCACGCGCTTCGTGAAGCAGCGCTTCCGCATTTTCGCGACGCCCTCGCAGAATTTCAGTTTCATTCTGCGCGCGCGCGTTTACGCCCGGGAATATAACGAGGCCGTGCTCCACTACCTGTTGCAGAAATCTGCGAAGGAGTAATGCAATCGGAACGAATCAGGCTCCTCGCTCACACTCCGGATCATCTCCGCGCTTTGATGGATGGGGGCGATGCCTACGAACGTCAGTTCGAGATTAGCGTCGCCAGCGGGGTCAGAGAATTTCTCACTGGCCCAGAGGTGTCGGAATCATTTCTGGCGCGACTCCGCGAGGCGGTTTCCGCCGATCCCTGGCGCGATGGGTTTGGCGTCGTGCAGCTGGCGAACCAGCGCCTGATCGGACTCTGCAGTTTCGGGGGTCCGCCCGATGCGGAAGGAGGCGTGGAGATTTCCTATGGCGTCGCGCCCGAATTCGAGGGCCAGGGCTACGCGACCGAGGCGGCGCGCTTGCTCATGGCACACGCCTTCGCGAGCGGCCGCGTGCGACGGGTGTGGGCGCACACCTTGCCCGAAGACAACGCTTCGACGCGGATCCTGGAGAAGTGCGGTTTCAAATACTGCGGCGAATCGATCGATCCGATCGATGGAGCGATCTGGCGCTGGGAAAAGCGAAGCGCCACCGGCGATGATGAGTGAGAGCACGATCAAGCCCCTCGGCGCCGACGAGATTGAGGCCGTCGCCGCGCTTTTCGAGATGCAACTCGCGGAGCATGAAGTGCAACGCTCTCCCGCCGAGCTGCGTTCAGGATTGCAAACGTTGCTGGCGGAACCGCAGCAGGGCTTTGTCCTTGTCGCGATGTCTGCTCGAAAACCGGCCGGCGTCGCCTACGCGGCGCGCATTCTCAGTCTCGAGCACGGCGGCTGGAGCGGTTGGCTCGAGGAACTTTACGTGCTGCCGGAATGGCGCGGGCAGGGAGTCGGCTCGGCCTTGCTCGCGGCGGTGGTGGCGGGCGCGAGCGAGCGCGGTTGGGCGGCGCTCGATCTCGAGGTGGATGCAAGCCACCGACGGGTCATTCCGCTTTATGCGCGCAATCGTTTCCGGCCAGTTCATCGCACTCGATTTGTGCGCGATTTGAATTAATCATGTTGCGATGAAACCGATCCGCCGCGCTGCCTGATGCGAACGCTCAATCAACTATTCGAGAACAACAAAACCTGGGCGGGTCGCATCCGGGAGGACGAGCCGGATTTTTTCCTCAACCTTTCCCGCCAGCAATCGCCCAGCTATTTGTGGATCGGTTGCGCGGACAGCCGGGTGCCGGCGAATGAAATTGTCGGGCTGCAACCGGGCGAACTTTTCGTCCACCGCAACGTTGCCAACATCGTCGTGCATACCGACCTGAATTGTTTGTCGGTCATGCAGTTCGCGGTCGACTTGCTGAAGGTGCGCCACATTATCGTCTGCGGGCATTACGGCTGCAGCGGGGTGCAGGCGGCGCTACGGCGCGATCGCCTCGGCCTGAGCGATAACTGGCTCCGCCACGTCCAGGACGTGCGGCAAAAACACGAGGCGTCGTTAGGCAAAGCCGGCGGCGATGTCGAGGCGGCGCGCCGGCTCTGCGAGCTGAATGTGATTGAGCAGGTCGCGAACGTCTGCCAGACGACGATCACGCTCGACGCCTGGGAACGCGGCCAGGAGCTGACCGTGCACGGCTGGATCTACGGATTGCAGGACGGACTTCTCCGCGATCTCAATGTCACCGTCGGCACCGCGGATGAAACGCTCGCGGTTTATCAGAGCGCGATCGCGGCGTTAATCGACTAATGGTCGTTTAACCGCAGAGATCGCAGAGTTCGAAAAAAATCTTTCGCGGTCGTCTCATTCAATTCCCTACTCTGCGTTCTCTGCGGTTCATCCTTCCGGCCCCCCGCTCCGTTGACCATCCCGCGGCACGCCCGCATAGTGTGCCCCTTCATGTCGATCGAGCTGACCCGCAATTTCTGCATCATCGCGCACATCGATCATGGCAAGACCACTTTGTCGGATCGTTTGCTCGAGACCACGGGCACGATCCACGACCGCGAGAAGCAGGATCAACTGCTCGATTCGATGGACCTGGAGCGCGAGCGCGGGATCACGATCAAGGCGCACCCGGTGGCGATGCGTTACACCGCAAAGGACGGCAAGGAATACGCCCTCAATTTGCTCGATACCCCCGGTCACGTGGATTTCGCCTACGAAGTTTCGCGCAGTCTCGCCGCCTGCGAGGGCGCGCTTCTCATCATTGATGCGGCCCAGGGCGTCGAGGCGCAAACGGTGGCCAACGTCCATCTCGCCCACAAGCAGGGCCTGACGATCGTGCCGGTGATCAACAAGATCGATTTGCCGAATGCGGATCTCCCTTCAGTGCATCGGCAGCTCGAGGAGATCCTCGCCATCCCGGCGGAAGAAGCGATCGATTGCAGCGCCAAGATGGGGATCGGGATCGACGAGATCCTCGAGGCGGTCGTGCATCGCATCCCGCCCCCGCCGAAACCGACCGATGAAGTGCTGCGCGCGCTGGTGTTCGATTCGGTCTTCGACATTTACCGCGGCGTGGTCGCCTACGTGCGCGTCTTCTCCGGCAAGGTGGAGGCGAATCAACAGATCAAGGTGATGAGCACCGACACGCGCTACGAGGTGAAGGAAGTGGGCGTTTTCACTCCCAAGATGTTTGCCCAGAATTCGCTCAGCGCGGGCGATGTCGGCTACATCATTGCTAATATCAAGACGACCTCGGAATTGAAAATCGGCGACACGATTACCGATGTGCGGCATCCCGCGAAAAAGCCGCTGCCCGGCTTCCAGGAAATTCATCCGATGGTCTTCAGCGGAATTTATCCGATCAACACGGCCGACTTCGAGCATCTCAAAACGGCCATCGGCAAATTGCGGATGAACGATTCGGCCTTCGTTTATCAGCCGGAAAGTTCGGTCGCGCTCGGCTTCGGTTATCGCTGCGGGTTTCTCGGGTTGCTCCACATGGAGATCATCCAGGAACGGCTCCGGCGTGAGTACAACATGGATATCATCGCGACCTCGCCGAGCGTCATCTACGAAGTCCTGACGACGCGGGGCGAGGTCGTGCTGGTCGATAACCCGGCGCATTTGCCCGACCCGAGCGTGATCGAAGAAATCCGCGAGCCGATCGTGCGCGCCTACATTCTTTGCCCTAACGAGTCGATCGGCGATATTCTCCAGCTCATCCTGGAGAAGCGCGGGACGATGGATCACACCGAATCGCTCGATACCCGGCGCGTCATGCTCCATTGCGAACTGCCGCTGAACGAAATCCTGGTCGACTTCAACGACAAGATCAAAAGCATCAGCCGCGGCTACGCGTCGATGGACTACGAGCACGCTGGTTATCGCGCCTCCAAACTGGTCAAGCTCGACCTGCTCGTGAACGGCGAGCCGGTGGACGCGTTCTCGACCATCGTGCATCGCGACCGGGCGGAGCCGCGCGGACGGCAGCTTGCTTCGAAGTTAAAGGAAGTGATCCCGAGCCAGCTCTACCAGGTCGCGATCCAGGCAGCGATCGGTGGGAAAATCGTAGCCCGCGAAAGCATCTCGGCCCTGCGCAAGAACGTGACCGCGAAATGCTACGGCGGCGATATTTCGCGCAAACGCAAATTGCTCGAGAAACAGAAAGAGGGAAAAAAGCGGATGAAAAGCATCGGCAAAATCAACATCCCGCAGGAAGCCTTTATCGCCGTCTTGAAGTCGACCCAATAGCCACTGTGGACGCCGACCTCCGGGCGGCGCGGGTTGGTGCGTGAAGGACACGCAGACCCGCGCTTCGCAGAGCGAAGCGTCTACAAACACTTTGCAAACCGCGTTCCTCAGCTAGCGTTGCGCCGCATGTTCCAGCCGCGTTACATCCAGCACAGCCATCTCCTCATTCGCCATGCGGAGAAGTTGATTCGTTACCGGCGCGACCGCCTGAGCAAGGAAACGATCGCGGAGCTGCGCACGCAGATCGCCAAGGTGAGCGCGGCGATGAAAGCGCGCGACCAGCGCACCACTCACGAGGAATCGGAGCGGCTCGACGCACTCCTGACCACCCACACCCCGCCCCATAAACACGCTGTCTGGCGCGAGAACGTGGAAGTGATCCTGGTTGCGATCGTGGTCGCGATCGGCATCCGCACCTATTTCATCCAGCCCTTTAAGATTCCCACCGGCTCGATGCAGCCGACTCTGAACGGCATCATTGGTCATCCGAGCAAAGCACCCGCGCCTAACTTTCTCAAACAGGTGGCTGAGTTCGTCGTTTTCGGTCGGAACTACATCGACGTCGTTTCGGGTGATGAGAACACGGTCGCGAACGTGACTTCGCGCAAATTTCTCTTTTTCTTCACCTTTTCGCGCATCGAGTGCGATCACCAATCCTTCACCGTCTATGCGCCGCCCGAGATCCTGCGACAGGATTTCCAGGTCTATCCCGGCAACACCTATCATCGCGGCGAAGTGATCGCGCGCGGCGCGATCGACACGGGCGACCAGGTTTTTGTCGATAAGTTCAGCTATAATTTTGTCCATCCTCATCGGGGCGACGTCTTCGTCTTTCGCACCAATCACATCCTGGGGATCCGCGAAGATCCCGAAGCTGGCGCGCCATTTTACATCAAGCGTCTCACCGGCACGCCGGGCGATGAATTGCGGATCGATCCGCCGAAACTCTATGTGAACGGCGAACTGGCGAAGAACTTCGGGATTGAACGGGTGATGGCGGCGAGGGATCCCTACCGCGGCTACGCCCAGGGACAGGCTTTGCTGGGCGCGCCGGATCGCACTTTTGTCCTGCCGCCGCACAGCTATTTCGCGATGGGCGATAACAGCTACAACAGCTACGACAGCCGCTACTGGGGACCGGTGCCGGAGGAGAACCTGGTCGGGCGCGGGCTTTTTGTCTACTGGCCCTTCAGCCGGCACTGGGGCTTTATTCGTTAGGCTGAAGCCCCTGCGCCATGTTCTCCGCCGCGCCGCGCGTCTACCCGCTGCTCGGGATGTTGGCCGGCTACCTGGTAGTGATGTGGGCCAACCCCGTCCGGATCGCTTTGCGCGACGGGTTTCGCTGCCTCTTGCGCTTCAAGCGCCTCGGGCTCGTCTTCGCTCTGCTCGCGCTCGCTTACTCCGCTTTTCAATTTGCCGTTTTCACGCCGTTGCAACCGACTGCCGACCTGCGGCTCGAGCAGTTCGCGTTCTGGGATTCGTGGCATTGGCCGCTCTTTGCCGAGGTCTGGCGCGAGAGCCTGCTCCACACGATCGAATCGGTCGCCGGGATTTTCGATGCCGTCGCCACCACTTATCCGCTCTCCGTTCTCGCGGCCCTGCTCCTGATTCTCAACTGGCGCGGCTTGCATCGCAGCTTGCTGCGCGCGTTGCGCAAACAATTCGGATTCGGCGGCTGGTTGATTTATCTCGGCGTTCTCCTGAGCGCGGGCGCGTCGTTGCTCAAGCCGCTGATTTACTGGCAGGTGCTGGAAGGCGCCCATTTTCTTTCCCCGGCGCATTTCCTCCAGACCTCGGCCACGGTCGATACGGTCGCGTTTGTTTTTGAATATCTCTGCGCCGTTTATCTGCAGGTTTACCTGATCACGGTCTGCCTTGCATGGATCAAGGGATTGCATTTCCGGGAGGGCGCGCTCCTTCGTTTCGCGATGCGGCGTTTTAGCTTCGTCTTAAAATGGCTCGGGCTCGTCGTGCTTGCGAGCACGGTGCTGCTCCGTGTCCCGCTCCTGATTGCCTATTTTCGGGACGTGCCGGGCGTGCTCGATTATCTGCCGGCGGGGCGTTGTGCGATGGCGGCGCTTATCTTCTTTTTTGCCACGATGCAGATCTCGCTCGTTCTGCATAATGAAACGCTGCGCGAAGCTTTTCAGGCGCATTGGCAATTCGTACGGCGCCACTGGTTCCGCTTCGGCTGGTTCCTTGTAATCTGTGGATTGCACTATTGGTTCCTTGCCCTCTCCGACACGACCATTCGCGCGGCCGCGACCGAGCGCCCGCTCGCGCTTATGGTCTGGAAATTGTTTTACGTTTTGATGCGGGCGATCGTGAGTGGCTGGCTGCTCGCGAGCTGGGTCTGCCTTTTCCGGCAGTGCGAGATTGGCCGGGTGAACCGGGAAACCTGGATTCGTTACTGAGATGTTTACTCGTCCTCGTCCTCGGTGGGGAGAAAGAATCGAGGACGAGGACGAGCAGGAGTAGGAGTTGAAATGCAGAACCAGTCATCCAGCGCCGAGCAGATCACGCGCGCGAGCAAATCCAACCTCGCGCTCGCTTTCGTTTCGTTAGGCGCGGAACGCCGCCGCGACATCACCATCTTCTACGCCTTTTGCCGGTTGATTGACGACATCGCCGATTCGCCCGAATTGGGCCCGGAAGAAAAAGCGCTGCAGCTCACCACCTGGCGAAAATCGCTCAGCGCTCCGACCGTGCAGGAGCCGGCGCTGGCCCCGGCGGTGCGCGGGCTGATGAGCAAGTACGCGATCACACCGGCGATGCTCGAGGAAATCATCGACGGAGTGGAGATGGACCTGACGATCGCGCGTTACGAAACCTTCGCGGCGCTGCGCGCGTATTGTTATCGCGTCGCGAGCGCGGTCGGTCTCGTGAGCATCGAGATTTTTGGCTACCAGAATCGGGACTGCAAAGAGTATGCGATCGAGCTCGGGCTCGCTTTGCAGATGACCAACATCCTGCGCGACGTGGCAAGGGACCTGGCCAATGGGCGGATTTATCTGCCACAGGAGGATCTCGCGCTCTTCAAGTATTCCGACCGCGACCTGGCCGCTCGAACTTATGACGACCGATTCGTCAGGCTGATGGAGTATGAGGCACAGCGGGCGCACGCTCATTTCGAAAAAGCGGCCGCGCTTTTGCCCCGGGAAGATCGGCGCGCGATGGTCGGCGCCCAGATCATGGCCTCGATTTACCATGCGCTCTTGCGGCAGATGGAGCGGGATCGGTTCCGCGTCTTCGAGCGCAACTACGGCCTGAGCAAGTTTGCAAAGTACTTGCGCGTCTCCCGGCATCTGCTGAGACTGGGTTGAATACGAAGACGAGGCATCCGTCTCAACTTCGCGGTTCGAACCATACAGCTATGAAAAAATATTTTATTCCGACGGTCGCGGCCGCGGTTCTCTTGCCGTTGTTCTTGAGCTCTTGCGAAACACCGGTCGGCCAGGGCGCCGGATTTGGCGCGGCGACGGGCGCGATTATTGGCGGCGCAGCCACGGGTCGGGTGCGCGGCGCGG
>JBDTCM010000005.1:0-9687 GCA_039923575.1 Chthoniobacterales bacterium | reverse complement strand
CCGGTATTTACAACTATTGCGACCGCTGGTGTGAGCGCTGCCCATTCACGCAGCGGTGCTTGAACTTTGCCATGCAGGAAGAGGACGCGGGCGTCGCTTCGTCCGACGCGCACGACCTCGCGAGCGGCGAATTTTGGGACAAGCTCAGCGACATTTTTCAGCAGACGATTGAGTTGATCAAAGAATCGGCGCGCGAAGCGGGAGTTGACCTTGACTCGCCCGAGCTGCGCGCCGAAGTCCTCGCGCACGAGCGCCAGGTGCGGCAGCGGGAAGCGAAAAACCAGACGCTGCTACGAGCGGCGATGGATTACGTGAAAGGGGTGGATCGCTGGATGGAAGCCGCCGCGCCGGCGTTCCGCGAAAAAGGCGTAGAGCTGGAAACCGAGTCGCGGCTGGAGGTGGGCGATCCGCACCGCGAAGCTGCCAAGCTCACGGATTTCATCGAGGTCATCCGCTGGTATCAGCCATTCATCTACGTGAAGCTTTGCCGGGCGGTTGGCTCGCAGGCCGAGGAGCAAATCGAGCGAAACGCAGCGCTGGGCGCTTTTCCGAAAGACTCCGACGGCACGGCCAAGGTCGTGCTTGTCGCGCTCGAGCGCTCGATCGCGGCCTGGGTCGGCTTGCGCGAGATGTTGCCCGAGCAAGGCGACGCGGTCCTCGACCTGTTGCGTCAGCTCGCGTATCTGCGTGGCGGTACCGAGGCGTCGTTTCCGCAGGCGCGTTCCTTTGTCCGTCCCGGCTTCGACGACGTCGGGTGATTTGAAGCGGAACATGTGCGTCGGCCACCGCAACGCAGGCGGGACGCCTAGGTCGGGCCGTCCAACGGATTTTGAATCCCAATGTCGGTTTCCCCGGCCCGAGGTCTACCTTATCTCCCATCCGCGAAATCCGCGGTCAAGGATACCGCCGCCTGCCGCGCCGTGTCCGGCAACGCTCGGCATGTTTACGAACGCGAACGAAAGGGCTAAGATGCCGTTACGAACGCGAGCGACCTGATCACCGTCGATCCCGAGATTCTCGGCGGTACGCCGGTTTTTGCGGGAACCCGCGTACCGGTCAAAGACGCTCTTCGAGTACCTCGAGGACGACTATACCCTCGAAGAATTTCTTGAGTGTTTCCCGACTGTGACGCGCGACATGGCCGTGCAGATGCTGGAACACTCGCAAGAAGCGATCCTTCACGCGGTCGCGTGAAAATTCTCTTCGACGAGTGCGTCCCATTGGTTCGGCCGACCTTCGGCGCCTCGAAATTTCAATGTGAAGCATGGATAAGCGATCGACGGAAGATCTCCCGGATACCAAGGTCGTCAGATAATCCCCCAATCCGCGAAACCGCAACTTGCCCGCCGTGTCCGCCAACGGACGGACTCGCCGTGGCGAGGTCAGAATTGGGCAAAACGTCTCGCCAGTTCCGCGACCGACGAGGTAGATTCCGTCCGGCAGGCGATCGAATTATGAAAGGAAAACGCAAAACGAGTGGGCCAACCAAAGTGCCGCATTCGTGGCCCGGGCAGAACGAGCGTTCAGGCGCGTCGCTCCGAACCTTCGGGCGGAGAGCCGTCGCTCGGGTTTGCCCGCCGCTGTTTTTCCAAATGGAACCCACTTTCAACGAGGAGTGTCGACAGGAAACTCTGACCCCAATTTCTTCTCCCTCGATTACAATGGCCGTGGTCTTCCGGCGAATCTCCGGCGCACCATGCGAGGCAACGTCTTTCGGATCGCATCAAGCGAAGCGATGCACCGCGTCCTGCTTGCGCGGATCAGTCAAATCGATAATGGCGCTGACTGATTTTTGATTGAAGCCCTTGAAGCCGCCTTTGCGTTGCAGGTTTTCAAGGTGACTTCCGATCGCCCCTTCTTTCGCAAATTTCTCCGCTTGTTCGGCGGTGAGCAGACCTCTCGTCCGCAGCCGGGTGATCCGCTCTGGCCGCACGGCCCACCGCTCGCCCTGCGTGAAAGCCTGCTTGAGGAACGGGAAATCGGAAAACGGCGCCATCGTCTTGATGTGAGCCGCGGCGAGCTGCTCGCGAAGGAGCGCGTGATCAAAGCCGGCACTCCAGGTGATGCATCCCCGCATCGAGAAAACTTTCGCCATGCAGTCCAACCCAGAGCCCCACCGTCCGCAGTTTTTTCTCCTCCGGTGGCAGCGGTTTTCTGGAGAAGTCGATCGCGGTTTCGTCGGAGAAAAGATCGACGTCGTTGAAGATCGTGACCCCTTCGATCGGCTGCTCGACGATCTGCGCGCCCCAGCCCGCCTGCGACCCGGCATAGTAACGTTCGCGGCGTTGGAAGCCGAGCATCTCCCAGGCTTTCATGAGATCGATGAAATGTTTTCGCGATGAACGAAACGTATGGTGATCGCGATTCGCCCAGCCCAAGCCTAACGAATCCTGCCGGCGCTTCTGCTCGATCGCGGCGCGATTGCGCTTCTGCCAGAAGGCGCGTTCTTCTTCGAAAACGAGATGACAGGCGAGATCGGGTCCCACGAGATCGACCACTTCCTGCAAACGATCGAGCGAGTAGGCGTAGCCCTTCACGTCGCGGTCCCAGCGGCGGCGGCGTGTCTGCCAGAGCTCGCGCGCCGCGCAAAGCTTCCGCAGATCCGGCGCTTGCGACACGTAGCCGCGATAGGCGCGGCGTTCGATCGCGTAAAATTGCGTTCCGTTTTCCTCGGAAACGAGAAGTTTGCGAAAACGAGAGAACGGCTCGCCTTCGATCTTGTTCATGACATCATGAGCGGCGGCAAATTCAGCCACAAACTCGGGTCGAATCGCAAGTGCCGGCGGTACATTCGCCTCCGTTTTTGCGAGAAGGATGCGCGGCAACATTGCTTCCGGATGCCAGAGCGCCTCCAGGTCGTCTCGATTTTCGCCTAACGGATCGTCCGTAAGACCGGCCTCGCGAAAGGCTGCTTCATCCGCCGGCGAAACCACCAGATGATCGATCCAATCGAGGAAGAGCGTGCCGGTTTCATCGCGCATCCGATCGGAGAGAATGCGGGCAAAGCTGTTCTGCTCGAGGAACGTGCCGATGCGCTCGAAGAGAAGATTTTCCGCCTCGTAGCAGACCGGCCAGTTGAATTGCTTTTCCAACTCGGCGGGCGCTTCCGGAGTCTCGGTCGCGTTCATTGCGAAAATGTTAGCCCACAATTTAAAAATGTCAGCCCTGGCGCACGACGGCCGCTGATCCATCCCAGGGACAGGGATCAGGGTGCAAATCTGATAGTAAGCTCTGGGGTTGCTCCGAATTGACGCATTGGGCATCTGTAGTCTCCCAATCCGTGATATCCGTGGTCAGAATTCCGCAACTTGCCCGCCGTGGTGGGAAACATCTCGCCACCGCCGCGACGGATGATATAGCATCCGTCCGCGAGCTGATTGGATCATGAAAACGAAGCGAAAGACGAATGGTGACAAGCAGGTTCCCGACTTCGTGGCCCGCGCAGAGTGAGCGTTCGATCGCGTCGCTCGAAAGCTTCGGGCCGAGAGTCGTCGCTCGGGTTTTCCCGTGGTTGTCTTTCCAAATGGAAAGTCCGCATCGAAGAAGTGTCGATAGTAAGCTGACCCATAATTAGCGCTTTAGGCCCCGCTTGCGGGATGACCTGGCGACGGGTGCATGCCTGGGTGCGGCGCCATTTCATGGCCTCAAATTCTACCTGGCCCGACATCTTTGGTTCGGCAGGCTGTCTGAAGCGGGCCAAGGCCGAAAAAACAGCGTTTGCTCGAAACTTCGTTCCCGGCCAGATTCGGGAACGTCATCGTGAGCGAAAGACCTTCCTCAAACAGTCGCGCAGCATCTAAAAGGCGAATTCCTTTCCGGAGACATCTGCCCGGTTTCGCCTGCAGCCTCCTTCTGGCAACCGCAACCCTCGCCGTCCCGGTCAAAGCGGCTTCCCAAAAGGGCTCCGAGGCCAAGGCGAACGCTACGGTTACTCCCACGCCGCCGCCGCCCACTGCCAACTCCACGCCAGCCGCCCACTTCCAACCCGAATCCAGCAACAGCACAGGCAACGTAACCGTCGAAGGCGGTCGCATCGATTATCAGGCCGTGGCAGGGACGCTCGTCGTCCATCCCAAAGGCTGGGATGACGCAGCCTCGGCTGAGGACCAGAAAAGCAAGGAGAGCGAGGAGAGCGAAGACGAGTCTAAGGGCGACAAGGAGTCCAAAAATCCGACGGCGGAAGCGTCGATGTTCTACGTGGCGTATACCAAGCAGAATGTGGAAGCGGACAAACGGCCCATCACGTTTCTCTACAACGGCGGCCCCGGCTCTTCGAGCGTCTGGCTGCACATGGGTGCGTTTGGACCTCGGCGGGTCATCACCGCGGATAACTCGCATACGCCGCCCGCACCGTATCAGGTCGTTAACAACGATTTCAGTTTGTTGGACGCCAGCGATCTGGTCTTTGTGGACGCTCCCGGCACCGGCTTCAGTCGCATCGCCGGGAAAGACAAGAAAAAAGACTTTTACGGCGTGGACCAGGACGCGCACGCCTTCGGGGAATTCATCGTGGCGTATCTCAGCAAATATGGGCGCTGGAACTCGCCGAAATATCTCTTCGGTGAAAGCTATGGCACACCGCGCTCCGCCGTGCTGTCGAACCTGCTCGAACAGGAATACAACGTCGATTTGAACGGCGTCATGCTGCTCTCGCAGATTCTGAACTTCGACCTGAGTGTGGATGACCCGGAAAACAACCCCGGAATCGAGGCGCCCTATGTGGTGGCGCTGCCGACCTACGCGGCTACCGCCTGGTATCATCACAAATTGCCCGGCCCGAATTCTCCCGCCGCGCTGGAGCCTTTCCTCAAGGAAGTAGAGGATTTCGCGACGACGGATTTCGCGCACGCGCTGTCGGAAGGCGCGAGCCTGCCGAAAGCCGAACGCCAGGCCATCGCTGAAAAGCTGCATGGCTACACCGGCCTGCCCGTCAGCTACATTCTGAAGGCTAACCTGCGCATCGACGGCGGCGAATTCGAGAAGAACCTCCGGGACGATACGGACACCACCACCGGCCGGCTCGATACGCGCTTCTCCGGCCCCACCATGGACCCGCTGAGCAAGGCGGCCGAATACGATCCGCAGTCCGCCGCCATCAGCTCTGCCTACGTTTCCGCGTTCAACGATTACATCAGGAAAACTTTGAAGTTTGGTCAGGACAAAATGTACAAGCCCGAAATCGAGTTGTGGAAGAGCTGGAATTTCAAGCACAAGCCACCGGGCGCTAACCGGCCGCTGCAGCAGGCGACCAACACCATGCCGGATCTAGCCAGCGCGATGAAATACGATCCAAACCTTAGAATCTTTCTGGCCGGCGGTTATTTCGATCTGGCCACGCCGTTTTACGAAGGCTGGTACGAAATGCACCACCTGCCCATTCCAGACCGGCTCCAGGACCACATCGAATATCACTACTATCAGTCGGGTCACATGGTCTACGCCCATCAGGAATCGCTCAAAACCCTCCACGATGACGCAGCCGTGTTCATCCGCTCGACCGATCACCTCGGCAAATAATCTCCTGGCGATCAGTCGCGCTTCGCGCGGTGGGCCGGCGTGCTACGCCCCATCAGCTTCAGCGGTGCGATTGGATTCAGATTGTTTCGGCGCCTTCGGTTTTGGTATCGGCCCCGGTCGAGGTTTACAACATCGGGAGCGACTAAACTTGGTCCTGTAGCCGCCTCGCAATGTCGAGGCGCTCTTCAGAATGTACTTGGGCCCTCGAACGCAGCCGTTTCCACCTGACCGACGAATACCCTCCATTGCCGACGCGGTGGGCCATCCTTGATATCCGCGATCAGAATTGCTCGAAATGGCTCGCCACATCCGTTTCGGATGACATAGATTCATTCCGGCGATTGATTAATTGATGATGGGGAAGCAGCACATCTTGGAAGATGAAGTCCTCAATACTGGAATGGAACAGAAAGCTCGCGAATTCAACGAGCAGGTCTCAGAGGTCTACACCACCGCATAGCGAGGCTGTTTTTCTTGCCGCAGGAATCGAGCCGATGGGGATCGAGCGAGATAGACGTAATCCCGAAGGGGTGAGAGAGCGGGGCGAACGAATCAATCGAGCCGATGGGATGAGCCGACATAGACGGGCAAGCCCGCGAAGTGAGCGGGTGGAGTTGATGGGCAGCAACGACATCAAGGTGCGAAGACCGCGCACTTTTGTTCCATGTGCGGTCCGCATTTTTGCTCCATGAAAATAACCGAAGACGTCCGCAAATATGCGGCGGAACAGGGACTCGCCGAGTCTGAAGCACTTGAGTCGGGAATGCAGGAGAAAGCGCACGAGTTCACCAAGCGCGGCGCGGAAGTCTACGTTCCCGGGTAGAGTGCGCGTCCCGCGCGCCGGTTGACGCGTCCCGCGTCAACGAACTTTTGAATTTCATGCCCGTCCCAAAGTCTACCATGAACGTGCCAACGGCGATGGTCTCCGCGTCGCCAATACCTTTTCCAGTAACCATCGCCGCCATCGCTCCGCCTTGAGAATGTCGCATGAATAGTCAGACTCCAAATTCACCCGCCTGGGAACAGATGATGTTCGAATTCCATCAGATGAACGATTTCGATCAGCTCCGCGCCATTACCAAAGAGCAGATGGAATGGCTCACCGAAGCAGCGCAGATCGTCCCCTGCAAAGAGGCGCTCGACCTCGGTTTCGGCTGCGGCTTTTCGGCGGTGGCGATGGCGCGCGGCGGCTGTCGAGTAACGTGCGTGAACAACGAAGCGCCCACCGTTCCGCGACGGATCGAAGCCGAGCAGCGCTACGAGAGGATTTGCGGCCAGCCACCGACGATGTCGAACATGGCGGCGGATGCCGCCTTGCCCCTGTTACGCGCCGAAGGCAGGACCTTCGGGCTGATATTCGTCGATGCCGGACACCGCGTCGACGATGTTTTTATCGACGTCCACTACGCCAAAGATCTCTGCGTTCCCGGCGGGATTCTGGCGCTCGATGACACCTACTACGGCGCCATTCGCACGGTAGCCAACTGGATCATAACCAACCTGGGCCATTTCTGGAAGCCATATCAGATTTTGGGGAACACCATCTCGTGGAGGAGGACGGAGGCAAAAGGCGACGATTCCGGGGCAGGGATCGTTCACCGCACCCACGACGGTCCGCCTGTGCCTTTCGAAGTCGCTACCGAAAATGCGAACGAGTTCCTCCTTTACCCCGGCCCCGGCGGTCCGGCCGCCTTCGAGACCTGGAGGCCGAACAATATGTTTTCGAAACCTCTCACCTGGGATTGATGCATATAGTCCCGCTCACCACCGACATCGCCCCCGGCTACGACCACATCACCAGCGGCATCGGCGCGGCCATGATCGGCTGGTTCGGCTGCGCCATGCTCTGCTACGTCACGCCGAAGGAACATTTGGGCTTGCCGAACAAAGACGACGTCAAAACCGGCGTCATCACCTACAAACTCGCCGCCCACGCCGCCGACCTCGCCAAAGGCCGCACATTTTTGCTCGATGTGCGGGCCCCACTTTTGCAGCATGAAGATCACCGAGGACGTTCGGAAGTACGCGGCGGAACAAGAGCTTTCGGAGAGAGAGCGAAGCATTGGAAGCCGGCATGGCACAAAAAGCGCACGAGTTTGCAGAAGCGGGCGCCGAGGTTTACTCGAAGGCCTGATCCATGGGCGAGATCACTCGACGCCGCTACCGGATCGAGTGGTTCATTGGCGACCATGGGCCGACACACGTTCACGTTTACGATGCGAAAGAGCGTTTTCTCGGGCGTTTGGACATTCAGCGAATGCGCGGAATGGAAGGCTGGATGCCGGGCAAGAAATTGATTAAGGTGATCGAAGAACTGAGAAGCGAAGGCAGATTGTGAAAACCGCAACCACCATCAAGAAGCCATTTGGCAAAGCATCCTACTCGCCCGTGAAGCACGCGCGCTATCTCGATTGGGAGGATGCGTTCGACGTCGGGTTCGATGATGGCCTATCCTTTCTCGAACCGCACAAGACGATCAAGAAGGCGAACAAGATTTCTGCCGGCGCGGTGCCGACGCGCGTCAGCGTTCCGAAGAAGTTTCGGACGCACTTCAAGATCGAGTATGACAACGGCGAGATTGCCGAAGTCTCCTGGTCATTCATCCGCGAGCTGCCACCGAAGAAGTGATTTTCACGTTCGGCGCACTCCCTTATTCGCGCTACGCGAAAACGTAATGGCTGAGGAGCAGTCGCCGCGGCGACTTGGTTTCGGCTGCCAGCCGCCGTAACGCAGACGCACGCCGAGGCCGGGCTTTCCAACGAACTTTGAATCCGAAGCCGGTTCCCCGGCCCGCGGTATACCTCATCTCCCATCCGCGACATCCGTGTAATCCGCGGTCAAGAATTCTGCAATCGACCCGCCGCCTTCTGACAGCGCTCCAGTAACCGTAGCGCTTCCATCCGATCCGCCCAGCCCGACACCAAGGCGGCCGGCAGCCCACAAAGCGTTCGTCGCCGCGCCTGCGCCCGGGTATTCTCGCGTCATGCGACTATTCCTCGCGCTCGTGGCCACGGTTTTCGTTCTTCTCGGTCTTTGGCTCATGGCCACCGGTTTCATGCCGGCCGCCGCCTCCGCTGCGCCCGCCGGGGCTCAGCTTTCCGCCCCGGCCACGAGCACCGCCGGGCCGATCATGCTCGGGCTCGCCCTCCTCGCCGGTGGCGTCGGATTCCTTTTCCTTGTCCTGCGCCGGAACTAGCGGCGCATCCGGCCCTCGTAGCACATGCTTCCAGCTTGTGGGGACAACGCGGCGTCTCGCCCGTTGCCCACGGAACCAAAAAGATTCAAGCAGCCATTCCGGCCGCCGCCTTGTCGACGCGCTCGAGCAGCCGCGGCGCCTCCATCTTTTCCGCCCAGGCGGCGAATCCCGGCGTCGCACCACGCCAACGCAACGCCTCGACTTTCTTAAAGAGCGGCGCATCGGTGCGCAGGGTCGCGAGCTTCTTGAAGAGGAGCGCGAGATCGCGCTGTTTGCCGAGAACGGTTGACGGGAATTTTTCGATTGGGCCGTGGCGGTTCAGAAGCTGGGCTGCGGTCTTGGCGCCGATCCCAGCGATGCCGGGGTAGCCGTCGGCCGCATCGCCCACGAGTGCGAGCAAATCCGGAATGAGCGGCGGATCGACCCCGAACTTTTCGCGTATCCCAGCCGCATCCCGAATCGTTTTGCGCCGGGAGTCGCACTGCACCACGCGCGTCCCTCGCACGCATTGCGCCAGATCCTTATCGGGCGTCCAGATGGCAACTTTCTCGACCTTTCGGTTCTTCGACGCGAGATGCGCGGCCGAAGCGAGCGCATCATCGGCTTCGAGCTCGATCATCGGCCAAACGACAACGCCCAACGCCGCCAGCGCCTCCTCGAGCGGATGGAATTGCGCGCGCAGCGCGGGCTCGATGCCGGCGCCGGTCTTGTAGTCCGCCCAAAGCCGATTGCGAAACGACTCGATCACGTGGTCGGTCGCTACGCCGAGATGCGTCGCGCCGCTCTCGATCAGTTGCAACAAACCCTGCAGTACGCCAACGACCGCGCCGTAGGGGCGGTCTTTCCCCTTAGTAAAGCGTCGCAAACCGTAGAAGTGACGGAAGAGCTCGTACGTGCCGTCAATCAGATGCACTACCACCGTGTCAGGATAAGCCGACGACACCGCGTGAGGCGAAGCCTTTTACGCGGAAGTG
>JBDTCM010000004.1:0-2731 GCA_039923575.1 Chthoniobacterales bacterium | reverse complement strand
CGTCGCGATCAACAGGCGAAGGAGTTGGCGATCGATCCATCCTTCATTGCGCCGCGCAGCGCCTTGGAAGGGATCGCGGCCGATCCGAGTCGCAGCGAAACGCTCCTCGTCCAGTGGCAGCGCGAATTGCTTGCGTTGTAATTTGTCGCCGGGAGCGCTGACCCGGGGTGACTATTGCGACGGGGGAAGCGGTCCTTGCAGTGACGCCGCGCTGCCGCCGGGCACGTTGGCCTTCTTCTGCTGGAGCGAGTTGTAAGGCCCGGCATCCTCGCTCGGATTGTAAAGATCGCGCCGGTTCGACAAGGTGGTGCACGAGGTCACGAAGCCGGCCAGCACGCAGAGGAGCAGAAGTGATTTCACGCCGGCATCGAACCAGAACGGCTCGCGCGTGTCAACGCGGGCGAGAAACCGATTGCGCAGCGGCCTGCTTCGCGGGAACTTTGCCCTCCGTCAGGGGCTATGGACTGAGGACTAACGAACCCCGCCAGGGCAGGAATGCAGCAACGGTAGTCTGATTCTCTTTGCCGTAGTCCTCTGGCGGACTTTTTTTGATGCGAGGGAACGCGCGCGCTGCCGGATCGCTGTAGCGTGCGCTGTCCTCAGCGCATCCTCGTTCCGCTGAGACAGCGGACGCTACATTCACCGATGAAGGTTCTTAAAACGAAAACCTCGCGCTTTGTCGAGGTGGTGGAAGCCTGCGGGTCGCCGCAGGTCTACACGCCCTGGCAGTCGCCCAAAGAAGATCGGCGACTGCAAAGCCAGATTCGCCAGATGCGTATCATGACCATCCAAAAATCCGAGGGCGGAACAGAATTTGGATGCGGCGGCTTCATCGAGCGCCCGGGGGCAATGTATCTTGCGTTCCCGAAATCCTTGAAGCGTTTCGCGGATCAGCGGATCGTGGGGATGAAATGGGACTTGGTGAAAAAATAGCGGCGCCCTCGCCTAACGAGAAGGCAATGGTCGGCCTGGGCGAAGAAGAGCGCCGGCGCTATTCCCGGCACATCATGCTGCCCGAGATCGGCGTGGCCGGGCAGGAAAAGCTGAAAGCGGCGCGCGTCTTGTGCCTCGGCGCGGGCGGGCTGGGATCGCCGGCGGCGCTTTATCTGGCGGCGGCGGGCGTCGGCACGATCGGAATAGTGGACGACGATCGGGTGGCGCTTTCCAACCTTCATCGACAGCTGCTGCACGGAACGCAGGATGTCGGCCGGCCGAAGACGGAATCGGCGCGCGACCGGTTGGCATCCGTCAATCCTGACGTTGTGGTGCGGTTGCATGCCTGCCGTTTCGAGAGCGAGAACGCGGAAGAAATCCTGCGTGATTACGACCTGATCGTGGATGGAACGGATAATTTTGCGACTCGTTATCTCTCGAATGACGTCGCGGTTTTTGCGGGCAAGCCGAATGTTTACGGATCCATTTTTCGTTTCGACGGGCAGACCACCGTCTTCGCGCCGCATCTGGGCGGACCTTGTTACCGCTGTCTCTTTCCTGAACCGCCGCCGCCGGGCGAGGTCCCAAGCTGCGCGGAAGCGGGCGTGCTTGGCGTGTTGCCGGGGATCGTCGGGACTTTGCAGGCGACGGAAGCGATCAAGCTCATTCTCGGGGTTGGTGAATCGCTGGTTGGCCGCTTGCTGCATTTCGATGCCTTGAAGATGAAGTTCCGCGAATTCAATTTGCGCCGCGATCCCGAGTGTCCGGTCTGCGGTGAACACCCGACGATCCTGGCGCCGATTGATTATGAAATGTTCTGCCAGGGAGCACCCGACCCGACGGCAGCGGTCCCGCAGATCCAGGTGCGCGAGTTGCAGGAACGGATGACCTCGGGCCGGCCCTTCACCCTCCTCGACGTGCGTGAGCCCTTCGAGTTCGAGATGGCGCGGATTGAAGGCGCCAACCTGATTCCGCTAGGCGAACTCCCGGCGCGCTACGCGGAACTGGATCGGGCAGAGGAGATCTTTGTGTTTTGTCATAGCGGGATCCGGAGCGAGCGGGCCGCGGAATTTCTGCGTTCGGTCGGATTCTCGAAGGTCAGCAATGTGGCCGGCGGCATCGACGCGTGGTCGGAGGAGATCGATTCCAATGTGCCGCGTTATTAGGCCGTCTCCTACTCCCATGCCTTTAAAGCCCAGAGCTGGAGCAGGCGCACGGGTTGCGCTGCTAGTGTGTTTGCTCTCGTTAGGCACCTTCGCCGGCTGTGATCGCATGATCACGCAGCGCCAGACGCAACTGACGAAAGATGCGGATGCCAAGGCGGCGGAAGCAAATTATGCGCAGGCGATCAACCTCTATGAAGCGGCCCTCGATGGGAGCGCGAGCTCGGCCGACGTGCATTACAAGCTGGCGCTGATTTACGACGACAAGTTGAATGATCCGCTCAATGCGATGCATCATTTCAAGCGCTTCCTCACTCTCGAGCCGGCCGGTAAACGTGCCGACGAAGTGAAAGGTTTCATGAAACGGGACGAGCTGACCTTGCTCACCAATCTGACCGGTGATTCGATGGTGCCGCGTCCCGAGCTGGTGCGCCTGAACAACGAGAACCTGAATTTGCGCAAGCAAATCGGGGAGCGCTGGGCGGAAAACAAGGCGGCGAGCGCGGTTGAGAAGGCGGCAGCGGCACGTGCAAAAAGCTCGCCTAACGAAAAAGCGAAGACCCGGGGCAAGGCGCGCAGCTACACGGTGCAGCGCGGCGACACGCTCGCTTCGATCTCACGCAAGTTTTACAAAA
>JBDTCM010000003.1:0-4775 GCA_039923575.1 Chthoniobacterales bacterium | reverse complement strand
TGAATTTTGCAAACTGCTCGAGCTCAAAACCGACGTCACCCTCGTCGGCGGCCGCGGGCGCTTCGAGATCTGGAATCCGCAACGCCGGAAACGCGCGCACGCGGAAGAACATCCCACTTATCAGCATGTGGCCGACATGGTCGGACTTTAACCGGACGAATCATCGATGAACGCGTTGTTATTCGAACGACCCATCCGGTTCGCGACCGGTCCGCTGCTCATCATGGAGGAGGCGCAGGATATGGCGGATTTCACCTATCACCGGCCGGTGCTCGCGGCGGAAGCGATCGAGCTGCTCGCGCCCCATCCCGGTTCGCTCATTCTCGATGGTACTTGTGGCGGCGGCGGTCATACCGAGGCGATCCTTCGCACGGGCGCGGACGTCCTCGCGCTCGACCAGGATCCCGATGCGCTCGAGTTTGCGCGCGCGCGCCTGACGAATTTCGGCGGTCGGGTGACGTTGCGGCACGCCAATTTCCGTGAGGCCGGCCGCGTCCTCGATGAGCTCGGCATCGCGCAAATCGGCGGCGCGATTCTCGATCTCGGAGTTTCCTCGCGGCAGTTGGAGAACGCCGATCGCGGTTTCAGCCTGATGCGCAACGGCCCGCTCGACATGCGGATGGATCCGCGGCGGGAACTGACCGCCGCCGAAGTGGTCAACAGCTACACCGAAGAAGAGTTGACCCGCATCTTTCGCGAGCTCGGCGAAGAACCGGCGGCACGCCGCATTGCCAGCCAGATCGTGAAGCTGCGCAAGGAAACGCCCGTCCGGGAGACCCTCGCGCTCGCTAAAGCGGTGGAGAAAATCGTCGCGCGCCACGGACGCCGCCATCCGGCGACGCAGGTTTTCCAGGCGTTGCGGATGGAAGTGAACGACGAACTCGGAGCGCTCGAGCAAGGACTCATCGCCCTAACGAGCCGGCTCGAACCGGGGAGCCGCATTGCCGTCATCACCTTCCATTCCCTCGAGGACCGGATCGTGAAGAATTTTTTCCGCGATCGCAGCCGCGAATGGCTCGACCGGCCGGAATGGCCCGAGCCGCGGCGCAATCCGGAATTCGAACTCAAGCTCATCACCGCGAAACCGATCGAGCCGGACGCGGTCGAACAACGCGCCAACCCGCGTTCGCGCAGCGCCAAGTTGCGCGTCGCTGAAAGGATCGGATGAACCAGCGCCGGCGGAAAAATTTCAACCCGATCGACGCGCCTTCCCTGGCGCGCTGGATCGTGATTGCGACTTTCGCGGCCGCGACCGGCCTGAGCTACGTCTACCTCACCGTCCAACTGCATCACCAGGGCGTGCAAAAGAAGTTGCTCGAAGAGGAACTGGTCGCCGTCCGGGTGCAGAACGAAGACGCCAAGGTGCAGATCGCCGCGCTCACTTCGCGCACCGCGCTGCAGCGCCGCCTGCGGGAGGGCCAGCTGAAAATGATCCCGATCACCGAGCAGAGCATTGTCAGGCTGAATATCTCGGGACGTCCCCCGGGGGATGACGAAGTGCAGCCGGTCGTTAACGAGCGAGGTAATCCATGAAGTGGACCAGCCGCACCCGCTGCGCCCTCGTCTGCGCGTTCTTCGCCTTCCTTTTCAGCATTTTTTCCTATCGACTGATTTATCTCCAGATGGTGAAGCACGACTATTACGTCGAGCTGGCGGCGATAAAGAACGGTTCGCGCGAAACCATTCCGGCGGAGCGCGGCGCGATTTACGACACCCACGACGAAGTCCTCGCGCAAAACGTCCCGGTCGCGACGGTCGTAGCCGATGGCACGCTCCTGAACAATCCGGACGCGCTGGTCCCCATCCTGGCCCACGCGTTGCAGCTCTCGCCTAACGAGATTGCGGAAAAGATCAGCAGCCACCGGCCCTACATTGTGCTGAAGCGGGAGTTGCCCGAGGCGGACGCGCGCGCGCTCGAGGAAACGCTCAAGGGGAAAAAGTTGCGCGGGGTTCGGTGCGAGCGCGAGACGGTCCGGGTTTATCCGAACGGGTCGCTGCTCTGTCATGTCGTCGGTTTTCTTAATTTCGAGCAGCACGGCATCCAGGGGATCGAGGCTTCGATGGATCAATACCTGCGCGGTGCAGACGGTTACCGTTACATCGAGCGCGACGCGCATGGGGACGAGCTCGTCCTCTACCGCGGCGCGGAACGTCCGCCGCATAACGGTTCCCAGGTTCACCTCACGATCGATCTGCATTTGCAGACCATCGTGGAAGACGAACTCGACGCCGCCGTGCGTGAGTATCGGCCGGAAAAAGCCACCATCATCCTGATGCGGCCGCAGACGGGCGAGATCCTCGCGATGGCGAACCGGCCGAACTTTGATCTCAACCTCCGCGCCGAGGCCAAGCCGGAGCAGATGAAGAATCGCGCCATCATCGATATGATGGAGCCCGGCTCCACCTTCAAGATCGTGACCGCCGCCTCCGCGCTCAATGAGCGCAAGGTCCGGCTCGACTCCATGATCTTCTGCGAGAACGGCGTCTGGAACGTCTTTGGCCGTCCCCTCCACGATCACGGTCACACCGGCTACGGCGAACTCAGCGTGCAGGACATCCTCGTCCACTCGAGCAACATCGGAGCGGCGAAAATGGCGATGATGCTCGGGGACCAGAAGTTTTACGAATACATCCGCCGTTTTGGCTTCGGCGATCGCACCGGGATCGAGTTGCCCGGCGAAATCGGCGGCCTCGTCCATGCGCCGAGGGACTGGAGCAAAATCTCCATCACCCGCATTCCGATGGGCCAGGAGGTCGCCGTCACTCCTTTGCAGATGATCATGGCAATGGCGACGATCGCCAACGGCGGCAAACTGATGCAGCCGCGGATCGTCAAATCGATCGTCGACGACGAGAAGAAAACGATCAGCACCCTGCAACCGACGCTCGTTAGGCAGGTCATTTCCTCCGAGACCGCGGCGCTGCTCGCGCGCGCGCTGCGCGACGTGGCGACCAAACGCGGCACAGCCGTCGAAGCTGCCGTCCCCGGTTTCACCATCTCGGGAAAAACCGGCACCGCACAAAAAGCCGCCCCCGGCGGCGGCTACGAGAAGGACAAATACATTGTCTCCTTCAGCGGATTCCTGCCCTCGGAAAATCCGGTCTTCGTCTGCCTGGTGGTGCTGGATGATGCCCACACCAAGGATCCCGCTCTCAATTACGGCGGCACCATCGCCGGTCCCATTTTTTCACGCGTCGCAGAAAAGGCGGCGCGTTATCTCGATCTTGAGCCGCATGAGGAAATTGAAACGAAAAGTACGGCTGGACGAGTCGCCTTAACTAATGCCCCTCGCTAAGTCGCCGCGCCTCGCGTGTTCACACCTCATGCAGCTCAAAATCCTCGCCGAAAGCATCCCGGTCCGGGAAGTTCTCGGTCCGCTCGATCGCGAAGTCGACGGCATCTTCTACGATTCGCGCCGGGTGCTGAAAAACGGCCTCTACGTCGCGGTCCGCGGCGCGCACGTTGATGGCCACAAATTCACCGAACAGGCGATCGAGAGAGGCGCGTCGGCGATCGTGGTGGAACGCCCGGAGTCGCATGCCCACGCCACCTCCCTTGTCGTCGCCGACAGTCGCGTGGCCCTGGCGGATCTCGCGTTTACTTTTTTCAAAAAACCGGCGCTGCGGTTGAAGATGGCCGGCGTCACTGGGACGAACGGGAAGACGACCACCACTTTTCTCCTCAAGCACATTTGCGACAACGCCGGGCTGCGCAGCGGCCTGATTGGCACGGTGCGTTATGAAATCGGCGAACGCGTTTTGCCGGCGACCCGCACCACCCCCGAGTCGCTCGATTTGCAGGAGCTGCTCTCGCAGATGGCGGACGCCGGCTGCAAAGCGGCCATGATGGAAGTCTCCTCGCACGCGCTCGTGCAGGAACGCACCCGCGGACTGGAGTGGGACGTCGCCGTCTTCACCAACCTGACCCAGGATCACCTCGATTTTCACCAGACGATGGAAGCGTACTTCGAGGCCAAAGCGCGCCTATTCACCGGCCTGAAAAATCAGCCTAACAAAAAGGGAGCAACCGCGGTCATCAACATCGACGACCGTTACGGCGAACAACTCGTCAAGCGGATCAAAGAGGACACGCCCGTCGTCACCTACGGGATGAGCGCGCGGGCGGATTTTCGCGCTTCGAATTATCGCACGGAATTCAGCGGCACCTCCTTTCAGCTCGACGCCCGCGGCAAGATCTACCTCGTGCGCGTGCCGCTCATCGGCCGCTTCAACGTCGCCAATGCGATGGCGGCGCTGGCCGCCGCCAATTCGTTAGGCATCAGTCTCCGCGAGGCCGTCCTCAGCCTCGCCAAGTCGCCCCAGGTCCCGGGCCGTCTCGAAGCCGTCCCGGCCAAACGCCAATTCCAGGTCTTCGTCGATTATGCGCACACCGACGACGCGCTCCTCAACGTCTTGAAAACCTGCCGCGAGCTGAATCCCAATCGTCTCATCGTCGTCTTCGGCGCGGGTGGCGACCGCGACACGCACAAGCGCCCGCTGATGGGCCGGGTGGCGGATCAAAACGCGGACTACAGCATCATCACTTCCGATAATCCGAGGAAAGAAGACCCGCTCGCCATCATCGCCGATGTCCAGAAGGGATTTCGCTCCGGCAATTTCGAAACCGTGCCGGACCGCGCGGAAGCGATCGCGCGCGCCATCGCGCTCGCGCAGCCGCGCGACATCATCGTGATCGCGGGCAAAGGCCACGAGACCTACCAGGAATTTGCCGACCACACGATCCCGTTCGACGACCGCCAGATCGCGCTCTGGGC
>JBDTCM010000002.1:0-3458 GCA_039923575.1 Chthoniobacterales bacterium | reverse complement strand
CGACAGAGTCTCGCCCTACCGAGAATCTGCGCGCGAGTTTCGGCCGGATGCGCGAACGCTCCGCGGGCAAAGACACCACGACCGGGCATTGGGAAATCGCTGGCGTGATCCTCGAAAAACCCTTTGCCACCTTCGATCGCTTCCCGGATGAACTCGTCAGGGAAATCGAGCGCGATGCCGGCGTGTCTTTCATCGGCAATTACGCACGCAGCGGCACGGAGATTCTGGCCGAGTTGGGCGACGAGCATCGCCAGACCGGAAACCCGATTCTTTACACCTCCGCCGACTCCGTTCTGCAAATTGCCGCGCACGAAGAAATCGTCCCGCTCGAGCGGCTCTACGAAATCTGTCGGATGGCGCGACGCGTAGCGGATTCCTATCGGATCGGGCGCGTCATTGCACGTCCGTTTGTCGGGGCGCCGGGATATTTTCGGCGCACCTCGAATCGGCACGATTTTTCAATGCCCCCGCCGCCGACGGTTCTCGACGCACTGGGCGAGCATGAGATCCAGGTCACCGGAATCGGAAAAATCAGCGATATCTTCGCGGGGCGCGGAATCGCGCGGTCCTGGCCCACGACTTCGAATCGCGCCGGGATGCAAACGATCGACGAATTGTGGGACGCGGAAACGGACGGCCTCCTCTTCGCCAATCTGGTCGACTTCGACATGCTTTTCGGGCATCGCCGCGATGTCGCCGGCTACGCCAGCGCCCTGCGGGAGTTCGACGGCTGGCTGGAAACTTTTCTCGGGAAGGTTTTGCCCGACGATCTCGTAATCATCACCGCTGACCACGGAAACGACCCGACCTTCCGGGGCACGGATCACACCCGCGAAGAGGTCCCGCTCCTCGTCCTGCATCGCGGAGAGAGCCGCGACCTCGGCACCCGCGAAACCTTTGCCGATGTGGCCGCGACGCTGGCTGATTTTTTTAAACTTCCAGAACCGTGGCCGATCGGAGAATCCTTTCTGGCGCCATGCATATCCCGACCCTGATCGAGCGCAAACGCGATGGCGAAGAGCTGTCGCCCGAAGAGATCGGCGCGCTGATTGACGGCTTCACCCGGGGCGAAATCCCCGACTACCAGATGAGCGCCTTCGCGATGGCGGTTTTCTTTCGCGGGATGACGCCTAACGAAACGCGGAATCTGACGGCGGCAATGATGGAGAGCGGACGCGTCCTCGAATATCCAAAAAACTCGCCGCCGAAAGTGGACAAGCACTCGACCGGCGGCATTGGCGACAAGGTCTCGCTCGTGCTCGCGCCGCTGCTCGCCTGCGACGAGGTCTGGGTGCCAATGATCTCGGGACGCGGGCTCGGAATCACCGGCGGGACGCTCGACAAGCTCGAGAGCATTCCCGGTTTCAACGTCAACCTCGACGAAGGGCGCGCGCTCCGGCAGCTCGAGAAAATTGGCGTCTGCATGATTGGCCAGACCGCCGACATCTGCCCGGCGGACAAGAAACTCTACGCTCTGCGCGACGTGACCGGGACGGTGCCGTCGCAGCCGTTGATCGTGGCCAGCATCATGAGCAAAAAGCTGGCGGAAAATCTCGATCGGCTCGTTCTCGACGTGAAATTTGGCAGTGGCGCCTTCATGAAAACGAAGGAAGAAGCCGCGCAACTGGCGGAGGCGATGACCAGCGTTGGCCAGGAACTCGGAGTGAAAATTTCGCACCTGCTCAACCCGATGGACGAACCGTTAGGCTGCGCGGTCGGGAACGCGCTCGAAGTCGCGGAAGCGGTCGCGACGTTGCAGGGACGCGGACCTGACGATCTCGTCGAACTCACGCTCAATCTCGCCGCGGAAGTAGCGACCGCGCCGCGCGCGCAACTTGCAGACTGGCTGCGCGACGGGAGCGCGTGGAAGAAATTTGTCGCGCTGGTGGAAGCCCAGGATGGCGATGCCCTTGCGCTCGAGAAAATGACTTTGCTACACGCCGCGCCCATCATCCATCCCCTGCCCGCGCCACGAGGCGGTCTGATCCAACGGATGGATGCCGAGTCCATCGGGCGCGCCGCGCTTTTCCTCGGCGCCGGGCGTTCCTCGGCGGAGGACACGATTGATTTTGCGGTCGGTTTTTCGGGGATCAAAAAAGTTGGCGCGCGGGTCGAGCCTAACGAACCTCTCCTGCGGGTGCACGCGCGGACGGACGAGGCGCTGGCCTCAGTCTTGCCTCTGCTGCAGAACGGAATCGAGGTCGCGTGACGGCGGGATATTCCGGCAAGCCGCTTTCGCAAAAGCTGGGAATCAAGGCGCAGAGTGCCGTCGCCGCGATCGGCGCGCCCCGCAACTATCGCGCCCTGCTCGCGCCCCTTCCGGAGGGCGTGCGCTTTCGCGGCGTCGAAGCGGAGCCGGAGCTGATTCATTATTTTTGCACCGAGCGCGCACGCTTCGCGAAAGATCTGCCGATCCTGCGCAAAAAAATGCGAGACGACGCCATGCTTTGGATCTCGTGGCCGAAGAAAAGCGCAGGCGTGCCGACGACCATGACCGAGGATGTGGTGCGCGAGGTCGCGCTGCCGCTCGGATTGGTGGATACCAAGGTTTGCGCGGTGGACGAGACCTGGTCGGCGCTGCGACTGGTCGTGCGGGTGGCGAACCGGAAATCTACCAGCCCCGCCTGACGACAAGCCAAAGGCGGGCGCGCGTTCTTTTCCGGGGAGCACAGGCCGCCGGCCTGTTTGCGTTTGGCCGCTGGCCAAATGAGTGCGCGTAGCGCCCGTGCGGGATCGAGATGTTGTCCGCGTCCGCTCCGCGCGAGTTGGAGGCGAGCCGCCTCCGACGACAGGCCAGCGGCCTGTGCTCCCCAGAGCAGGCGAACCGGCGACATCGAATTCTTTTTGCGCGCCGTCGACTTCCGTAGTCGGATTACCGCACATTGCCATGGCTTACCTGAACGAAAATTATCTGAAGCTCCACGCCGGTTACCTTTTTCCCGAGATCGGGCGGCGGGTGAAGGAATTCTGCGACGCCAATCCGGACGGCGCGAAACGGCTGATCCGCTGCGGCATCGGCGACGTGACCGAGCCGCTGCCGCCCGCCGCTGTGACGGCGATGAAGAAGGCGGTGGATGAACTCTCGGTGCGCGAAACGTTTCGCGGTTACGGCCACGAGCAAGGCTACGAATTTATCCGAAGCAAGATCGCGCAGATCGATTACCGCGCGCGCGGGATCGAGATCGCGGACGACGAAATCTTCCTCTCCGACGGCTCGAAGAGCGATTGCGGCTTCATCCTCGATGTCCTCGGCCACCAGAATCGGATTGCGATCACGAACCCAGTTTATCCGGTCTATGTCGATACCAATGTGATGGCGGGCCATACCGGGGCGGCGGACAAATCAGGACGCTTCGAAGGCATCATCTACCTGCCCTGCCGGGCGGAAAATGATTTCGTGGCGGAGCCTCCTAACGAGCACGCCGACATTGTTTATCTTTGCTTCCCGAACAATCCGA
>JBDTCM010000001.1:0-5908 GCA_039923575.1 Chthoniobacterales bacterium | reverse complement strand
ATGGGCTGGTTTTGGTTTCTCGGGATGCTGGTTCCAATGATTGGCCTGGTCCAGGTCGGACTCCAGGCGCGCGCTGATCGCTACACCTATCTGCCTCAGATCGGTTTGTTCATCGGCGCGACCTGGGGCGCGGCAGAATTATTCGGCAAATGGCGTCACGGGCGCACAGTAGCAGTAGTTACCGCTCTGCTCCTTGTGACAGCGCTGGGCGCGCGCACCTACGATGAGACCTCGCACTGGCGGAACAGCGAGACACTTTGGAATCACGCGATCGAAAATACCTCGGAGAATTCCGTGGCTCAGAATAGCCTCGGGACGGTCTTGCTCGAAAAAGGTGAATTCGAAAAGGCCGCCAGGCATTACGAGGAAGCTTTGAAGGTCGAGCCTGACTCCGCCGTTATTCACGGCGACCTGGGGAAAGCCCTCGAGCGAGCAGGACGGATCGACGAGGCCATGTTCGAATTCCGACGAGCTCTTCAACTCAACCCCCGCTCCGCGGACGTCTTTTACGACCTCGGAAATGTCTCCATGGATAAGGGACAGACTGAGCAGGCGATTAGCTACTACGACGGGGCGATCCAGATTAAGCCTGACTTCGCCGGTGTTTATAACAACCTGGGGAATGCCTATCTCGGCCTTGGGCAATTAGACGAAGCCATTTCGAATTATCGGAAAGCCGTCGCGCTCCGCCCCGACTTGCCGGACCCGCAATACAACCTCGGTAACGCGCTCTCCAAAAAGGGTAACTTTGTCGAGGCGATCGCCTGCTACGAAGCATCTTTGCGGATCCGGCCCAATTCCGCCACGGTGCATAACAGTTTAGGAGTTGCGCTGGCAGCGGCGGGAAGAACAAGTGAAGCGTTGGAGCACCTTCGGGACTCTCTTAGACTCGATTCGAATAAGCCGGAAACGCATCGGAACATGGCTCGTGTCCTGGCTCTGCTTGGAAGACGGGATGAAGCCGTGACCCAGCTAAACGAAGTATTGCGCCTTATGCCCGGGGACGTGGAAACGATGCAACAGTTACGTGAACTTGAAGGGGAAAGATGAAGTGCTGCCCGTCTTAGACCTCTGGCTCACTTCAGCCTCTTTTCCTGCCTTCCTGCTTTCCTTATTCAATTCCTTCCCAGCCCGCTCCGGGAGGATGTAAGACCGGCCGCGGCGATTTACGCCACGACACCAGCGGGACCAGCCGGGGTTGGCGCTTCCTCCGGAGTTATCTCGGGCCTGTCGGTGATCAACTTGCGCAGGAAGGGAATGAGCAAGACGAGCGCGATACCGACCACGAGGCTGCCGACACCGAGCGCACCGAAAAGTTTCGCGTATTGGAGATTACTGGCCAGCAGCGTGGTGCCCTTCGGCTCGGGGATCATGCCTGAGAAGTCGCCGGCAAAGAGCGACGCGAGCCCAGTGACCAGCATCCAGGAGCCCATCATCACCCCCTGATACTGCTTCGGCGCGAGCTTGCCGATCATCGCGTACCCGATCGGAGAGATCAGCAGCTCACCGATGCTCTGCAGGATGTAACTCAAGAAGAGCCAGAAGAACGCACTCTTGACGTCGCCGCCGGCCAGCTCGATGCCCAGTGGGAGAACGAGAAAGCCCAGCGCCATCAGGATCAGCGACGTCGCAAACTGCTGCGGGATATCGATCCTCCATCCGCGCCCGCGCATGCGGGTAAAGAACGACGCCAGCAACGGTCCGCCGAGCACGATGACGACGGTATTGATATTCTGAATCCATTGCGGCTGAATCTCCACCTTGCCGACCATCAGGTTCACGTTATTGACCGCGAAGAGCTGCAGGCCGCTCGGCGCCATCTGGTAGAGCGACCAGAACGCCAGCGAGCCGAGGGTCAGAATCAGATACGCCGTCATGTTCCGCCGCTCGCGGCGATCCCGGTGGCGGACCGTGAGGTAGATCAGCGTGGCCGCGACCGCGGCGCAGATCCCCTTGATCAGCGTCTCGGTCCCGTCGGGCCGCTTCAGCATGAACCACACGACCGGGATGCAGCCGAGGAGAATGCCGATGCCGGCGAGCAGGCGCAGCCGGAATTGCTTCGACGTCGCCTCGAGCAGCGGTGTGTTGCGGTCGGTCAGCGTCTTCCACGACAGCGCGGCGAGGACGATGGCGACGAAGTTGCCGAGCGTCGCGAAGATGAAAAGACTCGAATAGCTCTCGGTCCCCTGGAAATAGCCGGCGACGGCGAACCCGACGAAGAAGCCGACGTTCATGCCGGCGTAGTTCCAGAGGAAGGCTCCTTCGCGGCGCGGATCCTCCGGGGTAAAGCGCTGCGTCAGCATCATGTTAATGCAGGTGACGTTGAGGCCGCTGCCGGTGAGGAAGAAAGCGAGGCCGACGTAGAACATCGCGAGCGATCCGGTCGCGATGCACCCGCAACCGATGACCTGCAGCGCCATGCCCCCGACGAAGAGATTCCGGTTCGAGAGGAAACGGCCGCCGAGGTAGCCGCCGAAGAGATGCAGGCCGTAGTTGAAGGCGCCGAACACGCCCATCAACGTCGTGGCCATTTTCACCGAGAGTTGCAGATGCTTCGTCGCGTAGAGGACCAGCGTCGAGTAGAGAACGGCGAAGCCGAGCGTGGCGAAGATCTGAATGAAGAACAGCACGGCCGTTCCCTCCGGAGCGTTGGCGAAACGGCGTGTGAGAAATTTCATCCGCGCTCCTTGTCGCTCGCCGCGGCGGGCGATGTCAAGCCGCCCATGATGCCAGAAGCAAAAAAACGTCGCGTCAGCTCGTCAGCAGGGACTTGTCAAAATTTTGCCTGACCCGCTTCGCTCCCGATTCACAGATTGACCGCCGCTTTAAGACGCGGGGGGGAAAGAGGGGCAAACGTCCAACGTCCAATGGAAGAGAAGGCAGGGTGCGGGATGCTAATCCGCCACTAGTGGTCGTAGCGCTTTTCGCCGGCCTTGATGGCAACCGGCAAGTCATTCCCCTCCGGCGGTAGGGGACAGGTCGCATAGGGAGTAAAAGCACACGGCGGATTCTCCGCCTTGTTGAAGTCCAGCGTCGTCTTGCCATCTACCGGCTTATCTGCATCGAGGAATCGCCCCGCGCTGTAAGTCTCGTTCGAGTTGGAGGCGTCGCGGAAGATGATGAAAAGTGATCCGTCGTCCTGCAGGACTGGTTGCAATGAGTATTCCTGCCCCTGCAGAGCGAACCGCAGACGGCCCGGGCTCTTCATCTTGAAGTGACCGCCGAGCACATTCGGAACCATCAACTCCTTCGGCTCCGGAAGGGCTTCGAGGTGAGCCGGCACACGGTAGCTCTCGTCGACCGGAAACCAATTCAAGCCTTTGAATGCCAGCCTCGCCTTGCTCTGATTGTCCTTCAGCCGGATGCCGAAGCGATCTTCGCGCCGGACCAAATAAAACATCTGGCTCCCAACGCGAATCTCCGTCGGTTTCCCCTTTTCATCGGAAACGAGATCGATCGTCGAAACGGGCTTGCCATCGCAGCTGGCCTCGACGCCGCTGGCCACCTGCAACGTCGCCACCCCGTTCTTGAAGTTGATTTCTCCAAACTTTCCCTCGGTAAAGTTATTCGTCAGCCGCACATCGAACTGTGGGCCGGTGCCCACGGTGTTCACCCCATCCTTCAGCCAAAACAATCCCGCCAGCGTCAGCCACCCGTTCTCCTTCTTGAGATCGGTCTCCTCATTGCTGCGCCATTTTTCGACGGCCTTCACGTAGTCCGATTGCGCGAGCACGGAGCCGAGGGAAACGAGAACGATCGCGAGACAAACACCGAATTTCTTTTCCATCGCTCACCTTATCGACCGAAGAACCTCGTTTGGCGAGTGCGCCGCCACTCCAAATCCGGGCTTCGCCGAATCTATCTTGTCCCGGGCGATCCGGTGACGCTTCTGAAACACTGAGAGCTGAATGGAGCGCAGCGACATAGACGAAGCCCAACAGGGTGAGGCGCAGCCGAATCAAATTAGAATCCTGCCGAGTCAGACCACCGCAGTTTCTGACTCTTCGATCACTTCGGGCGCCTTAGGTTTTCCGAATAGGACCGAAAGGATGACGCCGACAATGACCAGAGCAATCCCGAGGACGGTCTGGAGGGTGTAGCGTTCGCCGAAGAGGGTTACGCCAAAGATCAGCGCGTAAATCAGGCCGATGTAGTTCAGCACCGCGACCTGCGCGATGCGCTCGGACTGCAAGGATTTGGTCAGGCCGATTTGACCGACCTGGGTGAGGACGCCGCACATGACGAGAAAGAGCCATTCCCACGGCGACGGAGTTATCCAGCGGAAGAGGATGAAGACGAGCCCGGCGACGATACCGACGAGCTGGAAATGGAGCACGACCACGATGGGCGCCTCGCGCTCGCGCAGCCGGCGCACGAGGTTGTAGGCCATGCCAGAGCAAAGGGCGGAGCCGATGCCGATGAGCAGGTAAAAAGTGGACACGCGCGAGTCGAAACCCTTCAGCACAAAGACGCCCGCGAAGGCGATTCCGTAGAAGAGCCATTGCCGCTTCGGGACCGCTTCGCGCAGGACAAAGACGCCGATGAGGGCGGTGAAAATCGGAGAGAGATATTGGATCGTGACGGCGGTGGCGAGGTGCATGTGCTGGAGGGTGACGAAGAAGGCGAAGAGGGCGAGCGTTCCGAAGGTGCCGCGCGCAATCAGCAGAGTGTGATTGTTGCCCTTCCAATCGAACCGCTCGCGCGCGATCACGACCCCGCAGATGATCCCAGAGACGAGGCAGCGGAAGAAAACGATCTCCATCGCCGGGATGCGATCGAGCTGCTTTACGAAGACGTTCATGACCGCAAAGGCCAGCGTCGCCAGGAGCATGTTGCCGACGGCGCCGCTCAGCCAAAACGGACGGGCGCGGGAGGCGGTCTCAGCCGGCTGATCCATGCGGCAAGCTCTACGCGGGCGAACTGCTTCGGAAAAGCAAGAATTAGAAAGGCGGAATGAAGCGAACCAGCCGCGGCCAGGGCGGGCACACAGCGCGCGCCCGAAAAAACTTGCCCGCCCGGCAATCGCAGCCAAATGATCGTGCGTGAAAACGACAACCCGCTCGAGTTGGAGTGTGCTCGCGCTCGTCCTGGCGCTGGCGAACGCGGAAGTCGTTAGGGCAAAGGAGCCGATCTTCGAAGGACTCGGCTCCTACCAGCGCAAGGTCACGACCGATTCGGCGCAGGCGCAGCGCTACTTCAATCAGGGTCTCGCCTTTTATCATGGCTTCAACGACGGCGAAGCGATCCGATCGTTTCAGGAAGCCGCACGCCTCGATCCGAAGTGCGCCATGGCGCATTGGGGCGTCGCGCTCGCCTGCGGTCCGAATATCAATCTCCCGGTCGTGCCGCCGCCCGCCGCGGAGCTGGCTTGGAAAGAGCTGAAGCTCGCAAAGGAGAACGCCGCGCAGGCGTCGCCGGTGGAGCGCGCTTTGATCGAGGCGCTCGGTCATCGTTACGCCAACCCCCAGCCGGAAGATCGCGCACCGCTCGACCTGGCCTGTGCGGATGCGATGCGCAATGTTTGGCAAAAGTTCCCTAACGACCAGGATGTCGGCGCGCTGTTCGCCGAGGCGATGATGGATTTGCGGCCGTGGGATCAATGGACGCCGGAAGGTCAACCGAATCCCGGGACCGAGGAGGTCGTCGCCACGCTGGAAGCGGTCCTAAAGCTCAACCCAAAACATCCCTTCGCGAATCATCTCTACATCCATGCGGTGGAGGCCTCGTCGCATCCGGAACGCGCCAATGCAGAGGCCGATCGGATGCGGACGTTGCAACCCAGGCCTCGCCCACAATGTCCACATGCCATCGCACATCGACATTCGTTGCGGCCGCTGGCAAGAGGCGATCGATACCAACCTCAACGCGGTCGCGGCCGACCAGCGCTATCGCAAAATCGTCGGTCCGC